>JAAHHL010000082.1 GCA_010672185.1 Caldora sp. SIO3E6
GTCTCACCCCTCCCCAAACCCCTCCCCTAAGAGGAGAGGGGCTTTCCGGCTCCCCCTTCCCTTGCAGGGAAGGGGGCTGGGGGGTTAGGTCAAAAATTGTTGGACAAAGCTTTAAAAGTCTTGCCATTTCATCAGTTGAGCGGCATGAGGGGTCAGACCCCTCGCTTAATTGACCCACAGTATCCTTAAGTTCTATGCTAATAGCTCAAGTCATCTTTAGATGACTCATTTGAAACCGAAAAATTTAGTCCATTTTAATGGACTTGGGCTATTAGCCTCATCATTTAAATCCAACGCGGGTTATGAAATCCAACCAGTCAGCTATGTCTAGGCTTAAGTTGACACCAATGCGGGCGAACCCGCCCCTACCTTCTTGCCTTCTACTGTGGGGAAGCCCAGTTCTTTCTTCCGTGTAGCTTGTTGCGTTCTCGTGATTGTTCTTGATTGACCTGCCGTTGATTAGTTTCAACCCTGTATTTGGGGGTATGTATCGGCGGTTTTGACAAGGAAGTTATCATTAGATATACACTACCAGGCGCACATCTATCCCATTATCAAATAATAATAACAAAAAATGACGAATTTCACAACCCCCTCCTAATTAAAAGGAGCGCGTAACTGGCAAGATGCGGTGTTCCACAATGGATAAATAGCACCCCACACCCTTATGAGAGATGGAGTCTTTATAATTCGGGTTCGGTGCGTTAAGCGATCGCGCTAAAAACTAATTCTAAATTCTAAATTCCTACCCACTGACTCACAAAAGGAAAAACGAAGGTAATCGGAGGCTTGGACTCCAATTGCACCCAAATACTACAAGTAGTCCCCCCAGAAATACCCTGCTCTGGACCCACCGAAGAAGACCATTGATAACCGCTGGGGGTGCTTTCATCCAATGCCAACGTCGCCGTTACTTCTAACCTTGCCTCCCCTGCCATCATCAGATCCACCAATTGCGGATTTCCCACCGCTGCGATCGCATCCTCCTGAGAGACAGGAAACGCCGAGACGGTATTCACCGTTCCCAAAATGCCCCCAAAGCGCGATCGCTCCACGTTATCAGGAGTCACTTGTACCGACATCTGCCGTTGAATTTGCTTCCCCTCCTTAACGGGAAAATAGGCAACCGCTACCAGGAGTGAGCCTTCCGGTTGCACCTCAATGGTTCCCAGGGCGCTACCCGCACTAACCAATTGACCTCTCATGGTAGTCAAGGACTGAATACAGCCTGTATAGGGACTAACGATGGTACTGTTTTCTGCAATTTGCCGTTCCAGTTGAGCAATTTCCTGGGTGAGGTCCCGAATCTGGTTTTTCTTAGCTAAGGTATTTTCCACGGATTGCTCCTCTAATTGCTTAGCCTGGGCATCTAATTCCGTCAATTCGGTTTTTAGTTGAGCAAGATTAGCGAAATACTCCTGGAGTTGCTGCTGCGCTTCCGTCTCCCGGGCGGCGAGTTCCCGTAATTGCAGTTCCAACTCATTGATGCGAGTCTGTGACTGCAATGCCTGCTCTTCCAATTCTAATTCTTGAACCTGCATATCCTGAACCTGGGTTTCCAACTCGGCAATACTTTGCCTCTGTTCCTCCACTTGTCTTTCCTCCTGGAAGAGTTCGTTTTCGGAAATAAATCCCCTCGCCAACAGTTTTCGGGTTTTCTCCAGATTCTCCTGGAGTTGGAGGAGCAAGTTTCGAGCATTGTTCAACCTCTGTTCCAGGTTTTGGCGCTGTCTAGCCAAAGCTTGTTGCCTCTGGTCTTGTAGGGTAGGATTGAGGGAACGTGCCCCCTGTAATTGTTGTTTTATTAGCTGTCGTTGTTGGGCAATAGTCTTGCTACTGTTGGCTTTCAGGGCGCTAATCAGAGTGCGAGTATCGGCTCGGCGCTCTTCAAGACTCCTCCGACGAGAGGCAATCGCCCTTCTTTCCAGTTCCAAGCGATCACTAGTTAGCACCGAAGTATTTTTAACCGCTGCTTGCAACTCTACCAATTGCGTCCTTAGATGACCTAACTGCTGCTTGAGATCTTCAGGATTGACGGTGGCGAGAACATCTCCCTGTTTAATACACTGTCCTTCTTCTACTTCGGTGGACTCTAACTGTCCTGTGGTAGTAGACTGCAATTGTACCAGAGACTGAGGGCGCATCAACACTCCAGTTCCCTTCAAGGTGATGGGAATCCGCCCAACAACACTCCAAACCCCCACCAAACCCAAGCCTCCCAATACCGCAACCAGAAGCAAGCATCCCACTGGATTGACCACTTGCATCAACTGTTCGATGTCGTTCGGTTCATCCAAGCGATCAAGAAGTTTTTGGCGAAACAGTCGAGTGGGTTTTTCCGTTGGCTTTTCTTCTTCGGACATGCGCTCGTTTTGCTCTTACTTCAGCATTATCGTGTGAGTGGTCTACTTTTTTTTACCGCTCAAGACCGCTCTTTTTTACCACATTCATAGCTCCATTTGAATAAAAAATTTGCCTCAACTAACAACAAACAGTGGGGAGGAGGGAGTCGGTGATGAAAAAATTTCACCATCATCCATAAAAATTAATTTCTCCGGGGTGAACGAAATTTTGGGTGGGATTTCTTGAGCTTTGTATCCAAAAATTATCAGCTCCCCAACTCCTCCGCTCCTCCGCTCCTCCGCTCCCCACCCTTTTTTTCGCTCACCCATTTCTCCGCGTCTCCGCGTCCCCGCGTCCCCGTGTCTCCGTGTCTATAAACAGAATAGCTATACGACCAAAAACTGTTGAATAAATTGTCTGATTTCTTTGATTTTAAACTTTTCGGCTAGAGTCTGAATTTTTTCCGCAAAAAGCAGATATTGTCTGTCCATTTCTTTCAACCTCTCAGTGTGCTCGATCAGGTTGTCAATGAGACCTTTCCTCGCTAAGTCATACATAATATTTAATTCTTCAGTAGAGGGAGGTAGAATTTCTTGGCTCTGAATATCTGTTAAAGAATCAGTTACAGATTCAGATTTTTTGCTTGACAATTGCTCATGGCTTTGATACATCCATGACAGTCCCAAATAATTTTGAATTTTTTCGAGTAAATCTCTCTTTGAAAGAGGCTTGGGTAGAAAATCATTACATCCAGCTTTCTGGCTCCGGAGTTGGTAAACATCAGATACAGTGGCAGAACATGCTAACAAAATAGTCTTGTTAAACTCTGGTAACTCCCTTAGGTAGCGGGCTAGTTGAAAACCGTTAATGACAGGCATTAACAGATCAATGATAATCAAATCTGGTCTAAACTCCTGAGCTTCTTTTAGACCTTCTTCTCCATTAGTTGCTTCTTTAACTTCAAAGCCAATCGGTTCCAGTAAACTGAGGATCACTGCACGATTTTCATAGCGGTCATCTACTACCAAAATTTTCTTTTTTTCACCCTGATAGCCCATAATTTTCTTGTAGGATTTGACCAAGGGAAAATCAATCGATTTGTAGGTTGAAGGCAAACTCAAATCAAACCAAAAGATACTTCCTTCTGCCAAGGTACTTTGAACTTGGAGTTGACTGTCCATCATCTTCAGGATATTTGTAGTAATGGTTAATCCAAGTCCAGTGCCTTGTGCTGTGTGTCTCTTTTCTGCCACTTGTTCAAAAGGCTCAAAAATCTGGTTGAGTTTGGCTGCTGCTATACCAATACCAGTATCTTGGATTTGGAAGCGAATTGTTTGGTTGGTCATTTGTCCTTGGTCATTTATCCTGGGATCTTGGGGAATGACGCTGACTTTAAAAGTAACACTGCCAGTATCGGTAAATTTAATAGCATTACCTAGCAAATTAATTAAAACTTGGCGTAGCCGTTTTTGATCAACCAGAACCACATTAGGTAATTGAGAAGAAAATTGATGAGCAAAGGCAAGATATTTGTCCTGAGCGCGAATTTGACACATTCTCACAACCTCTAATAAGAATTTTGGAAAACTTATTTCTTGAGGAACAAGCTCCAATTTTCCTGCTTCGATTTTGGAGATGTCTAAAATATCGTTAATCAGGGTGAGGAGGTGATTGGCGCAGCTGTGAATAATGTCGATACCTTGTTGTTGTTGGGGGGTGAGGTTGTTTGCCCGTTGAAGAGTTTGAGTATATCCCAAAATACCGTTGAGGGGGGTACGAAGTTCATGGCTCATATGGGCAAGAAATCGGCTTTTAGCACGGCTAGCAACTTCGCTTTGTGTCGCTACACTAACAGCAGCTTCTTTAGCTTTCTCCAATTCTTCTAACAGATATTCAACTTTTTCCATACGTTCTAAATCTCTTAGATTCTGAGCCAGTTCCTCTGTTTGCTGCTTGGTTTGTCGCAGCAGTTCTGCTTGTTGTAGTGCAATACCCAACTGGTTGCCAATCTGGGCTAGTAGATTGGTTTCCTCTTCCTGCCAATAACGAGGTTGATAATTTTGATAAACCACCAACAACCCCCATAATTTATCTCCTTGGGAAATGGGGACAAAAGTTTCATTATGTGGATATTTTCCTTTAGGATTGGTCTGAGATAAAATATTTGTTAAGTTAGGTTGGGAAAGGGTTAATTCACTCCCACCGTCTATTCTAGAAATAGAGTCAGCAACGAATTCACCACTCCAATCTGGATTGAAGCGATAGATTGCTACTCGATCAACCCCTAGCAACTGCCTAACTTCCTGGGTAGTAGTTTGAAAAATAGTATCAAGGTCTAGAGACTGACGAATATGTTCAATGGTTCTGGCTAAAGCCTGTTGCCTCTCAGTTGCCTTTTTAAGCTCAGTTGCTTGGAGTTGGACTTGCTTGAGAGATTCTGCTTGCTGTAGAGCAATGCCTAACTGCCCAGCAATTTGGGCTAGCAGTTCAACTTCCTCTTTTTCCCAAGGACGTGGTGCTGAGTTTTGATAAATAGCAAGCAATCCCCAAAGTTTTTCTCCTTCTAAAATGGGAGCAATTGCATAAGCTTTGGCTTCCAATTCTTCAAGCAAAGCAATATAACAATCTGAATACCCAGCTCGATAAATATCATCAATAGCCAAGGTGTCTTGAGCCGCATATCGCCCCCCTTTTGTTTCTTGGAGATAAGTATCTTCAATTACAAGTTTAATCCCTACAACTGGACTCCATGCTTCTGTTAATGCTTCTGCGACGAACTCACCACTCCAATCGGCATTGAAGCGATAAATTGCTACTCGTTCAGCTTTTAACAGGTGCAGCACCTCTTGAGTCGTAGTTTGAAAAATTTGGTCGATATCCAGAGATTGGCGAATTTTGTCAACCGTTGCCGCTAATAACTTTCGGCGTTCTGCCACTCGCTCTCTTTCAGCTGCTTCAGCAATTTTTGTGGTTTGGGTTTTTACCTGCTGCACATATTGGTCTTGTTTAAGTGCAATCCCTAATTGCTCAGCAATTTGGGTAAAAAACTCAACTTCTGAAGCTTTCCACTGACGAGGCTGCTCACATTGATGAGCACAGAGCAATCCCCAAAGATTTTCTTTGGCTAACAGAGGTACTACGATATTGGCACGAACTTTAAATCGCTCCAAAATCTGAACATAGTGACTTTCTAAATCTGATTGGTAGATGTCAGCAATAGCCCGTATTTTTCCTTGCTGATACAGGGGGAGAAACCGTTCACTAAAGTAGTGACCATTAATTTTAGCTGCCATCACTGAATCAAATCCAGGTGCCAGATCTTCAAAAATAAACTCTCCTTCCCAATCTTCATTCGGATCGAAGCGGAACACCACAACCCGATCTGTTTGAAGTAGTTGACGTACCTCAGTAACTGTAGTTTGAAAAATTGTTTCTAGATTGAGGGACTCGCGAATGCGAACAATTACCCCAGTCAAAGCTTTTTGCTGTTGAGTTTGATACTGAGCTTGTGCTAATAATCTAGCTTGCTGTACCGCAATCCCAAAATGTTCTGCAATACGCTTGACAAAGGCAATTTCCTGCTCCTGCCACTGTCGAGGTTGCTCACATTGGTGAATGCACAACAACCCCCAAAGGTTTTGCTCTTGTAATACAGGAACTACTAAATGGGCACGGACTTGGAATTTCCCCAAAATTTCCGTATGACACTCACTTAACTCTCCAGCATAAATGTCAGTAACTGCTTGCACTTTACCTTGCTGATAAAGGGGGACAAATCTTTCCCCAAAACAATGATCATAGACTCGCTTGGTCAAAACTGCATCCCATTGAGTTCCCACATCCTCAGCGACGAACTCTCCTTCCCAATCTCTTTCTGGATAGAAACGAAATACTGCAACTCTGTCTGCCTTCAGCAGCTGTCGCACCTCAGTTGCCGTCGAGTTAAAGATGGTTTTCAGATCAAGAGATTGACGAATTTTACTGACTACTTGAGCAACTGTTCGCTCCTGCTCAACAACTTTAGCCAACTGTACTGTTTGGCTTTTAGCTTTGTTGAAATATTGTGCTTGTTGAAGAGCCACTCCAAAGTGCTCAGCAATTTGCTTGACAAACTCAATCTCTGTATCTTTCCATTGGCGGGGACTACTGCACTGGTGAATGCAGAGTAACCCCCACAGTTGTTGACCTAATAGTACAGGGACTACTAAGTTGGCACGGACTTGAAATTTCGCCAAAATTTCCCCATGGCAGTTACTCAAACTTTCTTCATAAATATTTGCCACTGCCTGGACGCTTCCCTGTTGATATAGAGGAGCAAACCTTTCTCCGAAACAGTGATCATAGACTCGCTTAGCCAAAACGGAATCCCATTCAGGGACTGTATCTTCAGAGACGAACTCTCCTTCCCAATCTCTTTCCGGGTAAAAGCGAAAGACTGCCACTCTGTCTGCTTTGAGAAATTTCCGTACTTCAGTAGCAGTAGTCTGAAAAATTTTGCTTAGTTTCAGAGGTTCTCGGATACGATTGATAACCCCAGCCAATATCTTGATTTGTGTTTCATGAGATGAAACAGGCACTGGTTCAGTCTTTATCTGGTTATTTTGTGACGAAAGGGATAAATTTACATTAGTATTTGGGTTTTTTTTAGAATTTAGAGTCATTGCTCGTTTTTATTCTTTATTCTCACAAAGTTAGAGTATTTTTACCAACTCTAGGAAGCTACAAAAAGTTTACTATATAAGCTTTCTTCCTTTGATTAGGCAACAGGAATGCCCCTACTTTCATCACTTGGGGGTAAAAAACTTTTTCATTGGGATTGCTTTCTTGCTCTAATGACCTCTAATCCCAGATCACCAGATCGAAAGCGATTAAGCTAAAATTGTTAAGGGTTTGTTACAGAATTATTGTAAAATTCTATATCCTGCTAACTAACCTCTGACCTTCAGTGGTGGTTTCCACTAAATCCCTATAGTTCTCAATTGCTCCTATGAGTCTCCCTATTCGCAACGTTGCCATAATTGCCCACGTCGATCACGGCAAAACCACTCTGGTAGATGCCCTGCTCAAACAATCCGGTATCTTCAGAGAAGGACAAGAGGTTCCAGACTGCGTCATGGATTCCAATGATTTGGAGCGGGAGCGGGGAATTACCATTCTCTCCAAAAACACTGCCGTTCGCTACAAAGACACCTTAATTAATATAGTTGATACTCCAGGTCACGCTGACTTTGGCGGTGAAGTCGAGCGGGTATTGGGCATGGTTGATGGTTGCATCCTGATTGTGGATGCCAATGAAGGCCCAATGCCCCAAACCCGATTTGTACTCAAAAAGGCTCTGGAAAAAGGACTGCGTCCCATTGTTGTAGTCAATAAAATTGACCGACCCCAAGCGGAACCCTATAGTGCTATTGATAAAGTTCTCGACTTATTCCTAGAATTAGGGGCAGATGATGACCAGTGTGAGTTTCCTTACCTATTCGCTTCTGGCTTAGAAGGCTACGCCAAAGAAGATTTAGATACAGAGGGTGTAGATATGCAACCTTTGTTTGAAGCAATCGTTAACCATGTACCGCCACCAGTAGGAGACTCCACCAAACCCCTACAGCTACAAGTAACGACCCTAGACTACTCCGAATATCTCGGTCGCATTGTTATTGGCAGAATCCACAACGGCACCATCAAAGCCGCTCAAACAGCAGCTTTGGTTAAAGAAACTGGGGACATTGTCAAAGGAAAAATCTCCAAGCTGATGGGTTTTGAAGGACTCAATCGGATTGAACTCCAAGAAGCCTCCGCTGGTAACCTTGTCGCCGTTGCTGGTTTTGCCGATGCCAATATTGGGGAAACGATTACTTGTCCCCAGGAACCCCAAGCCTTGCCCCTAATTAAGGTGGATGAACCCACATTGCAGATGACCTTTGCGGTAAATGACTCCCCATTTGCTGGTAAGGAAGGAGATTATGTCACTTCCCGACAATTACGCGATCGCCTCTTGCGAGAATTAGAAACTAATGTTGCCTTACGAGTAGAAGAAACCGACTCCCCTGACAAATTCCTGGTATCCGGACGGGGGGAACTGCACTTAGGTATTCTTATTGAAACCATGCGTCGCCAAAGCTATGAATTTCAGGTTTCCACACCCCAGGTCATCTACCGGGAAATCAACGGTCAACCCTGTGAACCCTTTGAGTATCTGGTGCTGGATGTGCCGGAAGCAGCAGTGGGCAACTGCATTGAGCGACTAGGACAGCGCAAGGGAGAAATGCAGGATATGCAAGTAGGAAGCAATGGTCGTACCCAACTAGATTTTGTCATACCGGCTCGCGGTTTGGTCGGCTTCCGGGGTGATTTCCTGCGTATTACTAAAGGTGATGGCATTATGAACCACAGCTTCCTGGAGTATCGTCCTCTGACTGGTGAAGTAGAAACTCGCCGCAATGGGGTAATTATTGCCTTTGAGGAAGGAGTTGCTACCTTCTATGCTCTGAAAAATGGGGAAGACCGGGGTGTATTCTTTATTACTCCTGGTACTAAAGTTTACAAAGGTATGATTGTTGGAGAAAATAATCGTCCCCAAGACTTAGACCTCAACATCTGCAAAGCCAAGCACGTTACTAACCATCGCTCTTCTACAGGAGAAGAATTAGTCCAGTTGCAGTCTCCAGTAGAGATGAGTCTAGAACGCGCTCTGGAATATATCAAGGATGATGAATTGGTAGAAGTGACTCCTAAGTCAGTGCGCTTACGGAAGATGTCGAAGAAATTGGCAAGGCGTTGAGCATTAAAGCACCAAATTCTCTTCATCAGTTTCCTGTGGAACAGGGATCTTGCCTGTTATCTGCTCCTGTGGAACAGGGATCTTGCCTGTTATCTGCTCCTGTGGAACAGGGATCTTGCCTGTTATCCGATCCTGTGGAACAGGGATCTTGCCTGTCATCTTTCTGTGGAACAGGCATCTTGCCTGTCATCGGAAACATGTAAGGTGAACCAGGAGTTGGGCAAAGCATTTGAATAGGTATATTGGGCTCTATGTACTTCAATTATTCCCTAAATGCTTTGCCCCTACAGGTATTGTCATCTACTACTGGCAGGATGCCAGTTTCACTCATTACTGGCAGGATGAGAGTTCCACTTTTACTGGCAGGATGAGAGTTCCACTTTTACTGGCAGGATGCCAGTTCTACTTTTACTGGCATCCTGCCAGTTCCACCTCTACTGGCAGGATGCCAGTTCCACCTACCTACTATCTAAACAAATGCACACTTGGCACTGGCAAACCTGGGAAGGATTGCCTTATCTCACTTGTAGTCTGTTGAAACAATGGAAACACGGCTTTTTCAGCTCCGCATTTTCACCTCGATCGCCTGCCGAAATTGTGGCGGCTCTCCAACCGGAGGCTCAGGTATATCGAGTAAGACAAGTACATGGTAATACAGTACTAACACCCTCAGAAATCCAAAAGATTACCGATTCCTTGCCCAATGAGGAAGAGCAAGAACCACCTAGGGCACCAGCTGATGGTATCCTAACGGAACAGCCTCAACAAGCAGTATGGGTTTGCTCTGCCGACTGTACACCGGTACTAATTGGGGATATTCAGACAGGTCAGACAGCAGCGGTACATGCGGGTTGGCGGGGTACTGCGACTCAGATTGTACCCAAAGCGATCGCCCGATTCCTAAATGCAGGAAGTAGCCTCCAGAATTTGTCTGTGGCGATGGGTCCTGCGATCGCAGGTAAAGTCTATCAGGTATCAGAGACGGTAGCAGCGGAAGTAGGAGCCAGTATTTGCTCAAAAGATAGCCCAGAATCCATACTTACTGCCTTATGGGAGTTGCCCAACCCTCCGATTATCGATGATCCCCAACCAGGAAGAGTACGCTTAGATGTACGGCGAGTGAATGAGCTACAACTCGAACAATTGGGTATTAGTCCAGAACAAATTGCGATCGCTCCTCACTGCACTTTCCAGGAACCAGAGTTATTCTTCTCCTATCGCCGTAATAAACTCAAAAAAGTTCAATGGTCGGGAATTGTTAGTTGTTAGTTATTTGTTATTTGTTATTTGTTATTTGTTATTTGTTGTTTGTTGTTTGTTGTTTGTCATTATATCAAGTACCCAATACTGCTCGGATAAGCTCGAATACCTCTCCCTCAACTTTCTTACCTCCCACACCTCCCACACTCCCCACACTCCCCACACTCTCTTAATTGTAGGAAGCCTTACTTGAGTCCTAATAATATAGGCAATACTGCTGCTTCGTTCAAATTCAATTCTGGGTTGGTTTGAGAATATAAAGCTGTTGAAGTACCCCCATCTAGATTAACGACATGTAAAGTTTTACCGGAAAATACAGACAGGGTTAATAAATAGTCTGCCAACTCATCTAACTTTACCTTCTTTTGAGTAATCTAGGACTTATATCAAGTTCGGATAATCACTTATAATTCCCTTCTCCCTTGCAATCTTCTTTCTTACCTTCTGCCCTCTGCCTTCTGCCTTCTGCCTTCTGCCTTGTTGCAGCCAAAGTGTAAGTATTCAACCGAACTTGATATTACTCCCACTGCTCTTGCGGACTCCGTCCCTACTTTGTTATCTTAATAAGCGGATCTAGCCCCAAATCGCATTCTTTCGTCCCAAAATAATGAGGAAATTGGCGATCGGGCGTATGTCTGAGTTGATAAAACTTCTACGGATTTTTGCTTAATGGGTAGCACTTTGAATCAGGGCGCAACACCAGCAGGTGTCGAGATTCTTATGAACTATGACGGGATCGGTCTTGCTGAACTGGTCAAATCGGGTCAGGTCTCGCCAACAGAATTGGTCGAAGCCTCAATCCAGGCCATTGAAGCCCTGGACGGCGAGATCAATGCCATCCCTATGCGCAACTTTGAAGATGCACTTGATCGCGCTAGCTCGATCAGACGGCAAGGCCCGTTTGCTGGCGTCCCCTTCTCCATCAAGGACACCGCCAATGTCGCAGGATTGCCGAGCGCGATGGGAAACAAATTCTTCGCCGAACAGCCCCCCCCAACTCAATCTTATGGGATGGTGAGGCTTTATGAGGCAGCGGGATTAATTGTTCTGGGAAAGACCAATACCCCGGAGCTGAGCCTAATACCAACAACCGAGGGTGGCGTATTCGGAACGAACCGCAATCCGTGGAATCTTGACCATTCTGCCGGTGGTTCCAGTGGTGGTGCAGCGGCTGCGGTCGCGGCGGGATATATGCCAGTGGCGCATGGCACAGATGGAGCCGGCTCGATCCGCATACCGGGTTCGCATTGCGGCGTATTCGGGTTCAAGGCCGGTCGAGACCGCGTGTTTCCGGGTAACACCAATCCACGTTTTGCTTTTGACCATGTTCTATCCAGGTCGGTGCGTGACTGTGCGCTCAGTCTTGCGGTGACACAGGACAGATCGCCGGAAATCCCGTTAGAGTGGATGGAATATGTTCAAAGGCCGAGCGCTCGTCGTCTGAAAATCGGATTCTATTGCGAAAGCTACGCCTTGTCTGCGACATCGGAGGTTAAGGAAGCTGTCCTTGCTACGGCACGCCTGTGTCAAGATCTGGGTCACGAGGTAATCGAAACCAAACAGATCATCGAACTCGAAGAATATGAAAAGAATTACATAGCGCTGTTCGCTCGCACTATTCTGGCAGCGCGTCGGACAATCGAAGAGGCTACTGGTAAGCCTATTGAGGAAAGCGGGCTGATGAACCGCTTCACGATTGAGTTTGGGAACCAGGCTGAAGATCTCACCGACGAAGATTTTGAAGCCGCTGAGAACTACTTCTTAGAATGGGAGCAGAAATTCAACAATTGGATGACGCCCTTCGACGTTTTCCTGACGCCGGTCATGTACGCACCGGCACCAGAACATGGTTTCTTGGTTGACGAAAGTCTAGATTATGAGGTGATGAGCCGCCGCATCTTTGATTTTGTCAGCTTTGTCACACCAATGAACGTGTTTGGGCTACCCGGGATGTCAGTACCTTTGGCATGGAGCATGAAAGGCCTCCCGATCGGAAGCCACTTCTTTGCCAAATATGGACAGGAAGCCATGCTACTCGAACTCGCCTACGAACTCGAAGCCGAGCAACCCTGGGCAAACAAATGGGCACCGAATTCGATCGCTAATCTTTAGTGCGATCGCTCACCGTAGGTTGAGTTGAACGTGGATTCATTCTACCATCATAGCTAGCCTTATTATACGTGATCTTGTGTTTCCGGAAGCTGCCTACCTTAAGTGGGCAGCTTTCGGTATATTTTGGCTCTGGTATTCTAGATGACCGCCGCGATACTGCTCGGATAAGCTCGAATACCTCTCCCTCAGCTTTCTTACCTCCCACACCTCCCACACTCCCCACACTCTCTTAATTGTAGGAAGCCTTACTTGAGTCCTAATAATATAGGCAATACTGCTCCTTCGTTCAAATTCAATTCTGGGTTGGTTTGAGAATATAAAGCTGTTGAAGTACCCCCATCTAGATTAACGACATGTAAAGTTTTACCGGAAAATACAGACAGGGTTAATAAGTAGTCTGCCAACTCATCTAACGTTACCTTCTTTTGAGTAATCATTAAATATTTCCTTTGGTCTTCTTCTGTGTAGGCTAGCAATGTCCTTTTAAAGGGTAAAAGACCATTGAGAGATTGCTTAATATATTTTGTGGTGACTTGATTTGTGTCGATAATTAAAGGGCCGGACTGAAATTCAATATTCGTTCTCTGAGTTGAAGATTGAAATAGTTGAGCTTCGACAAAATTCAGCCCTCCTGTATTGGTGTTATATTGAATAATATGGGAAAGTTGTGGATCTTCCTTGAAGGGAGTTTTTTCTTGACCTAGCACAGAAAGCCATCCAGCATGTTCTTTGGACGCTTCAAAAAATGAGCCATTCACCAGGTATCGATAGTTAAACTCTGTTGCAAAAGTTTTGAGGGACAGAGTCTGAGATGGTTGGTAGATAAAATCAAAGTTGTCCACAAAGGAAAGGATGGTGAGGTCATAATTAGGGAACTGATATGCTATGACATCACCATCTTTAACCTGGGAATCGGGATAAATAGTTGACCCAGAAGATTGTTCTTGGCTTGAGTTTTTTGTCCATTGGACAGCAGTCATTCCTACTCCCCCTAAGCCAAGCAGTATCATAATACACAAGCCTATGTTGATTGTTTGGTTCACTGCAATACCTGGTAATGGAACTTGACTAGTACCGCTGCGCAGAATTAATAATTAAGAATTACCTCTTTTGAATTTTGGAATGCGTAGCATGGTGATCGAGGCAAATTTTGAATTTTGAATTTTGAATTTTGAATTAAAAAAATGGTCAAGCTCTCAAAGAACTACGCACTTCTCTAATTGTGTGAGGCAAAACACCAACCAAAAGGGCAAATGCTTCATCTGGTAGTTGGTTAATTGTCTCAGCTTTAAAGTTGAAACCCTCAAACTGCTCAATGATCTTCTGAGCACGCTGTAGCGGTGTTTGCCTACTAGTAATTTGTTCAATGAGTCTAGTCCATTGTCTACGAAGTGCATAAGCTCTCTGACGCTA
>JAAHHL010000820.1 GCA_010672185.1 Caldora sp. SIO3E6
GTAGACACCCATTACCCAAGGTGTCATGTCGGGAATAGGTACAATCTGACCGATAGGAATAGTTAGTACCTCTGTCAGTTGTTGCAGCGGTAATAGTGCTGTCGTATTAAGCGCAAGATGTAACCGCAAAAATTGTTCTCTTGCGCTTTCAGAAGTAGAGAGTCGATTAGTCATTTGTTGTTTGTTGTTTGTTGTTTGTCATTGGTCATTTGTTGTTTGTCCTTTGTCCTTTGTCCTTTGTCCTTCGTGAGCTTTGACAATGACCAATAGCCAATAACCAATGACCAATGACCAATGACCAATGACTAATGACCAATAACTAATCATCAATGACCAATGACCAAATTAAATTTTGATTAAATTTTTAACAGTGCGCACTAATTCTTCCTGGTCAATTGGCTTAGGCAAGTAAGCATCAGCTCCCTGCTTCATGCCCCAAAATTTATCCATTTCACCTCTTTTCGTGGAGCACATCACAATGGGAATACTACTAGTGCTATGGTCTGCTTTTAGTTCGCGACAAAGCTCAAAGCCACTGCAACCCGGTAGCACAATGTCTAGAATGATGACATCAGGTGTATAACTAGTAATTTTGGTTAGGGCTTCTTCTCCACTTTGAGCAATTAAGACATTGATCCCTCCTTGCTGGAGACAACTGGAGAAAATTTTCATATCTGTTAAGGAATCTTCAACAACTAGCGCAGTACCCATCACATTCACCTCATTAATAACAGATAACAAACAACTAATGACAAAGGACAAATGACAAAGGACAAATGACTAACAACAAACAACAAACAACAAACAACAAACAACAAACAACAAACAACTAATGACTAACCGCACCCTGCTTTAGGTGTTTGTCAATCACATCTAGCACTGTCTCAGCATCGAATGGTTTGCTGACAAAATCTGAAGCTCCAGCAAAATTAGAGCGGAGTCGGTTAGAAAAACCGTCATTCCCGGTCAAAATCACGATTGGAGTATCACGAAAACTAGAAAGCTTGCGTAACTGAGCGCAAATTTCGTAGCCGTTAGTGTTTGGCATCACCAAGTCCAAAAAAATGAAATCTGGCTTGCGGGTTAACAGAATGCCAAGCGATCGCACGCCATCTTCCACACCTAAAAACCGATAACCTGCTGTTGTAAGTAGCTTTTCCATCGTTTGACGTACCTGAAAACTGTCATCGATACAGGCTACTAGCACTCCGGTAGACTCTTTTTTGGGTGGTGTTGGGAACTTTTCTCCACCAACTGGAGTCGGTAAATCAGGGATGTTAATTAACTCCACCCACCCCAATTGAATGTAAGGCAAGATTAAATGGGTTAATGCCACCACATCTCGCTTCGTTTGTACTGCCAAATCCCGCAAACTGTGTTGTCCATCTAATAATTTGGTGATGGTTTGATAGATATCTGTAGAACTGCGTTGCTGAAGTTGTTTTGCTTGCTTGATTACAGGAGCCTGGTTGGGAGAATAAGTAACAATCCTAGGCTCCTGCCAAGCTTGCCAGAGCCGTTCCACTTGTGCGATTGCTTCATCCACATCAATCAGGGGAAGTTGGCTAGATAAGGAGTTATCTGGCTTGATTTGGTGAGTCACATTGCTTACTTTTGCTATATCAAACAAAACTTCTGCGATGCTAGAGCGGATGATTTTGGTGGCTTGTACCTGAGTAATTTCTTGTCCTGCTATCCATAAGCACAACAGCTGATATTCCCAACAGTTAGTGAAGTCTGTAGTATTAATACCTGCCAAAATATCTCGCCAAGCCAAGGTATTAGCAAGCATTTGAGGACAGTTAGCAGCTAAATTCCGATGCCACCGTCTTACTGCATGAGTCCCACCTGTGGCGTACATAATACTCCCTCGGTAGAGATAAAATAGCCATTCTTCTCCTTGGGAGCCTGTCAACACTAATTGACCACTGAACTGAAGTCCTTTTAAAGTTTTGAAAAAGCGAATAGGTTTCAATTTAGTCAAGGGGTTCATAGAGATCAAAGGTGTGGTTTGTTCAGGAGACATCGTTATCTCTGTCAATGCCTGAGCAACGGGTAAAAGTTTCGTAGCTGAAGCTACGTCATTTCCCCTAGACGTAAAAAAATTGTCCATTAAGCTTTTTTTCTGAAAAATTTAAATTATTTGATGCACCAATATAGCTAAAAGAGCTATGTTGTAAAAATAAACATGAAAAATTAGACCCTCTTAAAGTGCTCACACTTGTGAGCAAGAGTGAGAATAGTTGCTAATGCTTTTGGAACTATTATTCTTTACAGTAGTTGCGCCTTGATAAAAGGGTAATGCATGTTTGACAGATGTTATACCAAATTAACTTACTTTCATCTATGCTGTCTATCTGAACTTATCCATTGAAAGAATAATGAAATAAGAAGCTATTACTATCCTTGGGAAGAAAGTAAAAGGAAAGTAATTCTAACTTTTGTAAGAAGTCTATGATTCATTGGTCATTTTTCCTTTGTAAGATTTGTAACCAATTAAGCTTGACAAAGGACTTTCTTAGCGAGTAAGCATCCCTCTTATACCAAATCCGGTTACCATAGAATAGTTACAAAAGTTCACAAATCCGCTTTTTGCAAGAATAATGCGTTGGCAAGCTGAGGCAAGGGGCTTAAGCCCCTTGTTTCCGAATCTTTTGAACGCTTGTGCTGATAAAAGGATTTGTTGGGTTTTCTTCGTTAACCCAACCTACGACTAGTGCAGCACAGCAAAAATAATCCGCTAGTTTGAAAGCGATAGAATCCTTACTCTATAAGCATTCTTAATTATTAATTATTAATTCTTAATTCCGCGCAGCGGTACTAGGTACTTCAGGTCATATCCAGCAACACTTTTAATACACCCCGACGCTGAGCATGATCAAAAGCCCTAAGCCCTTCGCTTAAAGGGTAGCGAGCCTGAATTAGTTCTTCTACATCTACTTTTCCCTCTGCCAGCAATTGGAGGGCTGCGGGGAAGGGGCCACAGCGGGAACCAATGACTGTGATTTCATCCACTACGATAGAAGATGCATCAATAGTTAGCTTGCCTGCGTAGGTACTTTTGAGTACCAGGGTTCCCCTTGGACGCAAAGCTTGAAGAGCGATCGCAAATCCTTCTGGGTTACCAGTACATTCCACCGAAATATCGAAACTTCTGTCAATTACAGCATCAGCAAAACCGGTTTTAATGCCCCGTACCTCCAAGTTGGCTAGCTTTTCCCGATGACGCCCCACTGCCAGTAATTCGCAACCAGTAATAGCTAATGTTTGCGCTACAAGTTGTCCCAGCTTGCCGTCTCCAATTACCAGTACTCGCTGATCTGAATTCACAGACACCTGTTGCTGGATTTCTAGTGCTGCTGCTAAAGGTTCGGTAAAGGTTGCAGCATCTGTACTTATTGATTCAGGGACGGGATGAAGATTCTCAATGGGTAAGCTTAGATAGTTAGCAAAGGCTCCATTGCGGTTAATGATGCCCAAAACAGTACGATTTTCGCAATGTGTGGGTAGCCCTTTCTTACAAAAGTGGCATTGACCACAGGCAGCATTGATTTCTCCAACTACTCTCTGGTTTAGCAGTTCTTTTGGTCCTTGTTCAACAACTCCGACGAATTCATGACCTAAAATGCCGGTGTAGGGGTAATAGCCTCTCAGTAATTCTAAATCAGTGTTACAAACACCAGCCTGTAAGACACGTACTAGGGCTTCACCGGAAGATGCTTCAGGTGTAGGGAGGTCAGTGCGTAATTGTAATTTCTTGTTTTCGAGCCAGAGACCTTCCATGAATTTTGAGGGAGAATTTTTTATTAAGAATATTTTTAGAATACTAACTCAAATTTACTTGATGTTTGCTTAACCTACAACCAATACCTTATCTACACTAGTGCAGCAAGGCTAAAATAACCCACCACAAGGTTAAAAAGCTGACTTTACAATCTTTTTTTCCCTCCTGCCTCCTGCCTCCTGCCTTCTGCCTCCTGCCTCCTGCCTTCTGCCTCCTGCCC
>JAAHHL010000821.1 GCA_010672185.1 Caldora sp. SIO3E6
TTGCACCTTCATGGGAAATCCCTGGGTAACCTTGGGAAATGCAAGTGCTCAAAACTAGGATAAATGCTTCATTCCTTCTTACTTGTTACTTTTTACTTGTTACTTTTTACTTATTCAGCAAGCCCTATATAGCTGTTCTGCCATTACTTTTGGTAATTGCATGGTTATCGACAGGGCAAGTTTTGTTCCAAAATTATCGCCAAATGCGATAACGACAGGGCGGTTTTTTACCTAAATTATCGTCAAATGCGTTAACGGCAGGGTAGATTTTCACCTAAATTATCGCCAAATGCGATAACGATAGGGTGGGTTTTCACCTAAATTATCGTCAAATGCGTTAACGGCAGGGTAGATTTTCACCTAAATTATCGTCAAATGCGTTAACGATAGGGTGGATTTTTACCTAAATTATCGTCAAATGCGATAACGGCAGGGCAGATTTTCACCTAAATTATCGTCAAATGCGTTAACGATAGGGTGGATTTTTACCTAAATTATCGTCAAATGCGTTAACGATAGGGTGGATTTTTACCTAAATTATCGCCAAATGCGTTAACGGCAGGGCGGGTTTTGTATCAAAATTATCGCCAAATGGGTTAACGGTGACCCTAAACCCGCCCCTACAAAATTTGCGGAAAATTATTTTAATTCCTAATTCTTAATTCTTAATTCTTAATTCTACATTCTCTTCATCTGCAACCCTAAATCTTGAATTCGCCCATCCCATACCTGGGAATTATTGGGGCGTAATTCGTCCATTTCCCAAGATAAAGGATTATTGGCAATGTATTGGCGAATTGCCCTTAATGCTCTTTCATGACGGATAATATGCTCATAATAGCCCCGTTGCCATACCGAAACACCAGACAAATGACGCATTTTATTGATGCGACGTGCAGCAAATGTCTTAAATCCACGGAGAATTTCCGGCAATCCATGACGCTTTTTACCGGTGGTATCATCTGTTAAAACCAGAATTCCATGCAGATGATTAGGCATAACAATAAATTCATCTAATTCCAGATGGTGATGGTGTTGCAGCAAATTATACCAATGAGCATAAGCGATTTTTCCATAATCGTTTAACTGCATTTCCCCATCAACAACCTCACCCAATAAACATTGATGCTACCAGGTACAAATAGTAACAAAATAAGCACCTGCCTGGGCATAGTCGTATCCTTTGAGGCGAATTGAACGACGATGATGTTTATCAGGTTGGTATGTCATAGAGAAAAATTTTGGCAATCCCATTATAGGGACATTTGTAGGGACGGGTTTTGTATGAAAATCAATTGTCACCAATGTTGTCGCCAATGTCGCCAATGTTGTAGGGGCGGGTTTAGGGAGAATCTCACCCATTTTACCCGAATATTCCCATCAAAACCCGCCCTTTCGGCATCCCCCGGTTAAACCAACCAATTCCCAAAATATCAATAAGCGATCGCACAATAAACCAGTTGTCGAAACATTTGTAAGGGCATCGTAGGGGCGGGTTTAGGGACAATCTCCCCCATATTACCCGAAAAATTCCAATCAAAACCCGCCCTGTCAGCATCCCCCGGTTAAACCAAACAATTCCCAAAATATCAATAAGCGATCGCACAATTAACCAATTGTAGGGGCGGGTTTAGGGACAATCTCCCCCATATTACCCGAAAATTTCAATCAAAACCCGCCCTGTCAGCATCCCCCAGTTAAACCAAACAATCCCCAAATCATCAATAAGCGATCGCACAATAAACCAATTGTCGAAACATTTGTAAGGGCATCGTAGGGGCGGGTTTAGGGACAATCTCGCCCATATTACCCAAATATTCCCATCAAAACCCGCCCTGTCAGCATCCCCCCGTTAAACCAACCAATTCCCAAAATATCAATAAGCGATCGCATTACCTAGGTTATCCACAAGGCAGGTTTTATCCCAAAATTATCGTCAAATGCGATAACGGCAGGGTGGATTTATACCAAAATTATCGTCAAATGGGTTAACGACAGAGCAGATTTTATACCAAAATTATCGTCAAATGCGATAACGGCAGGGCGGGTTTTGTATCCAAATTATCGCCAAATGGGTTAACGGTGACCCTAAACCCGCCCCTACAAATTCCTAATTCTTAATTCTCTTTTTCACATCAGCGATAATTTCCTTCACATTCTCTGCTTCGGGGGATTGGAGATGCTGCAAGATATCTAGGGATTGTTGTAGGTAATCCAATCCAGTTTTATAATCCTCTTGTGCTGTTACTAATAGCTGCCCCAGCATTGCCAAAGTAGAGGCTTTGACCTGCATGTTACCTATACTTTCTGTGATTTCCAAAGATTGCTCATAAAGTGTGATCGCTGCTGGAATATCTCCAGTATTGGCTTTAAGCATTCCCATTTCGTGTAAAGTAGCAGCTTTGCCCTGCATGTTACCTATACTTTCTGTGATTTCCAAAGATTGCTCATAAAGTGTGATCGCTGCTGGAATATCTCCAGTATTGGCTTTAAGTCTTCCCATTTCGTGTAAAGTAGCAGCTTTGCCCTGTAAGTCACCTATACTTTCAAAGGTTTCCAAAGATTGCTCATAAAGTGCGATCGCTCCGGGAATATCTCCTGTATCGGCTGTAAGGTTTCCCAAATTGTGTAAAGTAGAGGCTTTGCCCTGTAAGTTACCTATACTTTCAAAGGTTTCCAAAGATTGCTCATAAAGTGCGATCGCTCCGGGAATATCTCCTGTATTGGCTTTAAGGCTTCCCAGTTGGTGTAAAGTAGAGGCTTTGCCCTGCATGTTACCTATACTTTCCTTGATTTCCAAAGATTGCTCATAAAGTGCGATCGCTCCGGCAATATCTCCTGTATTGGTTTTAAGGATTCCCCGTTGGTGTAAAGTAGCGGCTTTGCCCTGCAAGTCACCTATACTTTCCTTGATTTCCAAAGATTGCTCATAAAGTGCGATCGCTCCGGGAATATCTCCTGTATTGGCTTTAAGGCTTCCCAAATTGTGAATGATGGCTGATTTTTCCTTTTCATCAGCTGTTGGGCAAATAGCTAAGGCTTGTTGATAATCCTGACTTGCTTGCTCTACCTCACCAAGTTGGTGCTCAGCAAAAGCTAAATTATGGACAAGGCGATAGTCTGTAACCGTGCCTAAAGTTTTCTGGCAAAGCTCAACTGTTTCCCGATAGCGACTGCGCTTAATCCAATGACTAGTCAAACGATGGGCAACTTCAATAGCAATTTTCTCAACCTTCCCCCGCATAGCCAATCGATGAATTTCCAACTGTTCATCTTCCCCCTCTTCCCGCCAAAGACGATACAGCACCTCCGCTGCTTCCTTGAACAAACCTTGATTCTCACCTAACTCCAAAGGCAAAATCCGAGGTACTCGCAACCCCCCATCGGGACTAACTGCCAACAATCCCAAACTTACTGCCCTAGCCAACTGCTGCTCTAATTGAGGAATTCCAGCACATACTGTTACCAAAGCTTCCCTCGGTACTGGCAACTTAAACACCAATCCCCTTGCTAACATTTCCCTTAGGGGTGGATTTATCTGCTGGAGTAACTCTTCTGCCAATACTTGCTCCCGCAATTCCACCGAATTTTCTTCTGCCAAACCTTGAAGAATTACCTCTTGGTCTACCGTAGCATCGACCAATACCTTATCCAACCATTCCAATAAGCGGGGATTACCATCGGCTAACCTTTTAGCTTCCGCTTGCAACGCCTCCTCTACTTGGGATGCTGCCCCAAAAGCAGAGAGGCGACTACACTTTTTTCGCAAATCTGCTCCCCGCATACTATCTAATGGTTGTTGGTAGAAGTGCTGTAACTGGGGTGAAGCAAACTGGTAACGGCAAGTCAGGATTAAGCGATGGGGAGCATAGGTATCTTTGATTGCCCAAACTAAGGCTTCCAATACCTTAGCCGCCTCCGGTTGCAGCAGATATTCCCCATCCCGTGCTTCCAAATTTACTTCAAAGTCATCCAGCACCAGTAATAGGGAGATATCCAAC
>JAAHHL010000822.1 GCA_010672185.1 Caldora sp. SIO3E6
GATGGCTTTGGGCACCGCTGTTTTGCGATCGCGAAACCTAAACATGCGATGGCTTTCAAACCGCCTGCAATTAGCGCAAGAAGGCGTGCCGTAGGCAATTGCACTTCCTATGGGAGGCAAAATACCAAACTGGAGTTTAGACTAACTCAAAAATTACGTCATCTGTAGCGTAATTATTCAATTTATAACCAATATATATGGTGTAGTAACGGCATTTAGTCTCAACTCCAGTACAAAAGCTAAGTACAAAAAGAGAGTAAGTCTAATAGATTATGACTTAATAAATTAATGGCTTCTTTAAGAGAAGAAAATCCTTGCATCCTTAATAAAGTCAAGACCCAGGTTTTCAGCAGAGATAGATTGACTGGAGCCTGACCAGATTTCTGAGGACTGATATCTTCTTCAAAAATTACATCTTTAACCCAATGTAGCCGGTTTTCAATCAACCAATGTCCTCGAATACCTGCAGCTAAATGACGTGATTGAGGAGATAAAGAACAAAGATAATAACTAATACTTTGGACAGCTTCATCGCCACGAGTACCACTTCTTTCTACTTTAATGACACAACCAGCAGCTTTCCACAAGGGGTCAAGATTAAGAGGAACTGAGAATACTTCCACTTCTCGATTCATCTGGCGATTTCTAGTTTTTTCTTGGTGTTTATATCTTTTTAGAGCTGGTTCTACTTGAGCTTGTTTCTCAATTTGTTCGTACAAACGAGGCTGATTTCTTTTGACTTTTACTAAATAATTATTGTTACTGGTTATAATTCTATCTAGAGTTTTTTTTGGCAGTGTAGAGCATCTAAGGTAAATACTACTCCGGTTAAATCTAAGATTTCTAGAAGTTGACGAACCACAGAGATTTCACTTTCTTGTTTATTGGACATTATTTTAACACCCAACACTAAACCTCTCTGATGACTAAAAGCTGAGACGCAATTGATAAAATCTTGCTGGCTTGTATCATAATTTTTAACTGTATTTTTTAAACTTTTTCCATCTATTGAGACCCATTCTCCTGAAGCAATTTGACTAAATTGTTGACTCCATTGATTAAAAGCATTTTGTAACTCAAGGTAATCTAAGTTGAGCATTACTCGTCTGATGGTCGAATAAGAAGGAACACGAGCTTGAGGAACATTGAGGAGTTTAATTAAACTCAAACGATGGCGCTCGACAAATCTGCCCAACTGCCGATAACCCCAATAACCACTCATCATCCCCATGATAATTATGAGCAATACAAGCCATAAAGGATGACGATTACCCTTCTTCTTTCGCGGATCTGGTATTTGTTTGAGATAATCAATTAAACTATTATCCATAATTTCTCGGACTATCTGCCCAAAAAGAGAGTTTTCTGACTAGATAGCTTTAATATAGTCCTTCTTTCTCAAAAATGAAACAGCCCTGCTTGGAAAGGGGGACTTTGAGCTGCTGTACTTTTCTCAATAGGTTGGTTGTTTTTGTTGTGATTTTCTGTTAGGATTATGGATAATGGAGAAGTTTTGCACATATAGAGTATCGTAGGGGCGGGTTTAGGAATAACCTATCCCATTTGACCCGAATATTAGAATCAAAACCCGTCCAATATGTTGCCGATTAATACAACCAATTCCCCAATTCCCAGTTTTTGATTCCCAAGTTATCTTTAGGGCGGGTTTGGTATTAAAGTTGTCGCCAAATCCGATAAGGGTGACTCTAAACCAACCCCTACAAGATTTACATAAATGTATTCCAATTCTAAGTTCTAAATTTTTTAGTTGTATTTTCTGGGATTTTTTGCTAAGATTAAAAACAATGGAGAAGGTGTGAGCCTGTAGATAGGGAAATGACTTATACACCAGTAAAATTGACTTTTGAGCAATACCTCGAATATGACAATGGTACTGACAACCGCTATGAGTTATTTGAGGGAGAGTTAGTAGAAGTGCCACCAGAAAGTGAATTAAACGGTTGGATTGCTGAATGGTTACGGGATGAGTTGGTTACATTTATCAAGCGCCGTCTAATTCGGGTTAACTCCTATGAATTACAAGTTCAAGGCAATCCACAAAACCGCTACCCAGATTTAGTGGTGTTACGACAAGAACACCTGGAATTAACTAAAAAGCGGCAAACTATCACTCTTAATATGGTTCCTCCACAGTTAGTTGTTGAGGTAGTCAGTCCCTACAGAAACCAAAAAGATGATAATTACCAACGTGATTACGTTGAAAAGCGGCAACAGTATGAACAGCTTGGCATTGGTGAATACTGGATTATTGACCCTCAAGCAAAGTTAGTCACTGTACTATTGTTGGTGGGTGGTAGATATCAGGCAACTGAGTTTTCTGGTAAACAGCAGATTGTTTCTCGGATTTGCCCTCAACTAAAGTTGACAGTTGCTCAAGTTTTCGAGGCGAATTGAACATGGCAGTAGAGTATCGTAGGGGCGGGTTTAGGGATAACTTATCCCATTTGAACCGAATATTCAAATCAAAACCCGCCCAATATGTTGCCGATTAGTACAACCAATTCCCCAAATTCCCAGTTTTTTATTCCCAAGTTATCGTTAGGGCAGTTTTTGTATTAAAATTATCGCCAAATGCGATAACTTAGGCCATTTAACCAGAATATTGGAATCAAAACTCGCCCTGTCGCAGCTATGCAATCGCTTAATTCCATCTTTCCCAGGTTCTCAAGATCCCCGACTTCTTGGTTCCAACCGTGATTAACTTGATAAATTGATAGAAGAAGTCGGGGATATACTGTGCGATCGCTTACATTTGCTCTGCTATGGGGTGTATTGTTGATCCCCCTAAATCCCCCTTGGAAAGGGGGACTTTGAGCTGCTGTACTTTTCTCAATAGGTTGGTTGTTTTTGTTGTGATTTTCTGTTAGGATTATGGATAATGGAGAAGTTTTGCACATATAGAGTATCGTAGGGGCGGGTTTAGGGATAACCTATCCCATTTGACCCGAATATTAGAATCAAAACCCGCCCAATATGTTGCCGGTTCGTACAACCAATTCCCCAAATTCCCAGTTTTTGATTCCCAAGTTATCGTTAGGGCAAGTTTTGTATTAAAGTTGTCGCCAAATGCGATAACTTAGGCCATTTAACCAGAATATTGGAATCAAAACTCGCCCTGTCGCAGCTATGCGATTGCTTAATTCCATCTTTCCCAGGTTCTCAAGATCCCCGACTTCTTGGTTCCAACCGTGATTAACTTGATAAATCGATAGAAGAAGTCGGGGATATACTGTGCGATCGCTTACATTTACTCTGCTATGGGATACATTGTTGATCCCCCTAAATCCCCCTTGGAAAGGGGGACTTTGATCTGCTGTACTTTTCTCAATAGGTTGGTTGTTTTTGTTGTGATTTTCTGTTAAGATTATGTACAATGGAGAAGTTGCGCACCTATAGAGTATCGTAGGGGCGGGTTTAGGAATAACTTATCCCATTTGACCCGAATATTAGAATCAAAACCCGCCCAATATGTTGCCGATTAATACAACCAATTCCCCAAATTCCCAGTTTTTGATTCCCAGGTTATCGTTAGGGCGGGTTTTGTATTAAAGTTGTCGCCAAATGCGATAACTTAGGCCATTTAACCCGAATATTGGAATCAAAACTCGCCCTGTCGCAGCTATGCAATCGCTTAATTCCGTCTTTCCCAGGTTCTCAAGATCCCCGACTTCTTGGTTCCAACCGTGATTAACTTGATAAATCGATAGAAGAAGTCGGGGATCTACTGTGCGATCGCTTACATTTGCTCTGCTATGGGGTGCATTGTTGATCCCCCTAAATCCCCCTTTCCAAGGGGGACTTTGAGCTGCTGTACTTTTCTCAATAGGTTGGTTGTTTTTGTTGTGATTTTTTGTTATTATTACGGATAATGGAGAAGTTGCGTACATATAGAGTATCGTAGGGGCGGGTTTAGAGATAACCTATCCCATTTGACCCGAATATTAGAATCAAAACCCGCCCAATATGTTTCCGGTTAGA
>JAAHHL010000823.1 GCA_010672185.1 Caldora sp. SIO3E6
TATAGATTTGCTTTTAAGCACTTTCAGGCCCAAAAAGGAGCGATCGCAGAGTTTTTAAGTTCTAGCTACAATTACTATACTAAACCGCCCCCACAACTTAGGTGATAGACTTAAAACACAATGACTAGTGACTGAACGAGGTCAGTATGAACGCAGAGTTCACTCCACTTTTTGAGTTAACCCTCTCAGAAAAGTTACAGCTCCTTGAAGACTTATGGGACAGTATTGCCTTAGTTCCTGAGGAAATTCCCGTATTAGAGTGGCAGAAAGAAGAGCTTGCCAGGAGAAAAGCTTTGTACTTACAGAATCCCAACTCAGGCAGTTCATGGGAAGCAACGAAAGAAAGGATTCGCAGTCAACGAAATGGTATTTAGAAATCTGATTATTCTGCCAGAAGCAGAACAAGATGTTGCTCAAGCTTATATTTGGTATGAAGAACGTGAACTTGGCTTAGGTGAAGAGTTTCTTCGTTGTGTTGATGCTTGTATTCAGCTCATCCGGCGAAATCCACAAACATATCAAGTAGTCTACCAAAGCTATCGAAGAGCTGTAGTTCGACGCTTTCCCTACGTCGTTTTCTATGAGCCTTCGGATACGACAATTATCGTCTAAGTAGATCGGCAATATTAAAATTAACTGGTGAAGGTCGTCATTTGTCATTTGTCATTGGTCATTTGTAAGGGTTTGAGCCGTATTTACGTTTTGTAACATAGTTCATTTTATTTCCACCTACCTACTTACGCAATTTTTCACTGTTCTCAAGATCCAAAAAAATGGCGTAGTCGGCTACCGTAAGAGTAACCAAAGACAACACAGAGAATCGTACTCCTCGTAATGGGTGAACGAAATTTTGGGTGGGATTTCTTGAGCGTTGTATCCAAAAATTATCAGTTCTCTCTTCTTACTCAGTTCCCCAGCTCCTCCGCTCCTCCGCTCCCCACCCTTTTTTTCGCTCACCCCCTCGTAATCTGATCTCTTGCTGTGATCGGCAATGCTGAAGTTTGATTATTGATCCAAAGTCACAAAACATCTTAAATTTTTTGCCATTCGCTCAAAAGCTAATGACTAGTGCGATCGCAGATCTTGTTGGTTGGGTGAAGCCAAACGAAATACAACACCGAGAGAATTAGCGTTGGGTTTCGCTTCTGGCAGCTTCTTAAGATTTTGGTCAAAAGGGGTGACAACGCTTCACCCAACCTACAGCCTTTATTTAATGATAGGCTAGGTCATACTTTATAACAGATGTTAGCTTAGCAAATGCTATCCCAGTACGTCTTTGTAAAATACTGATATGAGCTGTATCCAGTAAGTATTTCAAGCTAGATTGTTAGCCTTATCTACCAGTTGGTCAACTTCTCGTAGCTCACGTCCATATTTTAGAGCTTGTAGAAAAATTGCCTCATCTGAAACTGAACCAATGAACTTATCTAACCAATTTTCAGTAGCAGGCTGACTATTAACTTGAAGCTGAAGATCAAAAACTGTTTGCTCAAGGGTAGCTAGGCATTGTTCAAATGCTGTTTCGTCTAGCATAATGTTTCTCTCAAAGAGCTTGTTATCTTTATATTGCTTAAGTTTAGCATTTTAAAAGTTGACTGTTGACTGTTAACTGTTGACTGTTATAGCAGTGCGCTCTCATGTATTTACAGTACAAATGCTCTAAAATTTTTATGATAAAGCTTCCATTGAAAATGTGTAAATACACCAGCGCTCAGCGCTATAATTGCTCCCTACTTTCAAGTCAGAGGGCTCCAGGGCTCCAAGGCATTACTGCAAGCAGAAACCGCAGGCTAGGGAAGGAAGAAGAAGTGCAATGTAAAAAGGAATTATAAGTGATTATCCGAACTTGATATAAGCGATCGCGCAACCACAATTATCCACTAGCCAATTAGGAGGCAGGAGGAACAAGAGTTTTTCTTACCTAAAAAGAAGTCAGCAAACGTGTTATATCAAGGGATTCAGACATCTTGTTATTATTGTTAGTGGGATAACGGTGAGTTATTACTTATTAAACGCCCCTGCATCCCCAGCTCCATTCCTTTGCGGACTCAAGCAAGAGACGGAGGTCGCTCACTACCTATATTAGGTTTATTACGACTCAAACTGAGGTCTTGAGCCAATACCCCATTCGTGCTTCAGAAACTCCTTGTACATGTTTTCACGCACCATCATTTGTTCATAGAGCTGGATTAGGAAATCCTGAGCTTGCTCTCGACTCATTTTCTGCACCTGAGTTTCAAAGGAACGAAGGCTGAACTGCTGTTCCATGGATAGTTGGATGGGTTGAGACATAGCTAACTCCTAGATAACTAGATATAGCGAATTGGTTAGACAAGCTTGGCGCATTTAATTTGCATGTTGTGGACGGACACAGGGAAGACGACATACATCTGACTAATGGAAGGGCAAGGCGCCTATTCCACGGGAAACTGCTCGTTGTCAGTTCATGCAAATCAGATAGGCTTGAGCTTAGCAGTGAGCAAGTCAATTGCTATTCTTCCATATTACAAATCATGACAAACATTTGACAAGATATCCATTTTATATTTTGTTAAGCCCAATAATAAAGCATCTTTAATCGGGAACGGATTCCTTCTCATGGGCAAGGAGGGTGAGTTACCCTCTGGTTGAGAGAGCTAGTGCAGCTAGGCAGAAGTCCTTGAGCACCTCAAAAGAGACAAGGGAGACAAGGAGGACAAGGGAGACAAGGAGGACAAGGAGATTTTAGCTGCTCAGTTATTTCCACGCCCACTGCACTAGGTAGGGTTTGCTGAATAGATCGTAATTCTCAGCTGGGATAGGTGTTAGGGAATTCTCTACTTTTGGTATTATTCATTTATCAGACTAAATTTATCCCTTTACATAATTGAGGCATTTTTATCAAGTCCTCACTAGTCAAACTGCTCGTAATGAACAAATTATTGAAATTGGGCTTGCTGAATAAGGTGATAAGCTATACCAGATAATGCTTTGAAGCTGCTTTTTGCCAAACCTATGCATAGTTCGTAAGGAGGCTCAAAATATGGTCATCTTATTCAGTTGTTCCTGATAGCGATAATATTGCTAAACTTAAAATTTCTTCTGTGTAAATTGAGGTAATAGCTAGCGGCTAACCTTTAACCCATGTTAACCAGTGTAGAGCGTCTATTGTTTCTCAGGGCTGTCCCAATTTTTCAGGAATTGCGGGATGATTTCTTGGTACGGTTAGCCTCCGTCATGGAGGAGCTATACTATCCAGCTGATCATACCATTTTTACTCAAGGGGAGGAGGGGCGGTCTCTTTATATTGTTGTATCAGGTTTGGTGCGGGTTCATATTGGGGATCGCGAGTTGGCACAACTGAAACACGGAACCTGTTTTGGGGAGATGTCACTGTTTGATGCAGAACCCCGTTCGGCATCAGTCACCACCCTGGAAAACTGCGAATGTCTTATGCTCACTCAGCTGCAACTTTATGATGCCATTGATGAGACATCAGGAATTGCAGTTAATATTATCCGTCTACTTTCCCGGCGTATTCGGGAACTGAACAATAAGGTAAATGCTTACGAAATCAAAAAACTAGCACCAGACTTTAGTGGTGCTGGTAGTTGGGGAAGGGAATTGGGTTCTTCTACATAAAGTTTTGTGGCACAGTCTTCGGTATCTGTATTCCTTATTCAACTAGTAAACAAATATTAATTTCGCCAACAGTATCGATTCTGGGGGACTTGGAGTCCGGACTCCCCCAGAATTGGAAGCTGGGGAGCTTCAATAATAAAGAGAAGATTTATATAAGACTTTTTCTTGGTTCGTTTCTAGAGTGCAATCGGATAAAGGATAAGCAACACAAGTAACCGTATAACCAGCAGTTATTTCCGCTGGTTGCAGGAATTTTTGCTCACTTTGCTCCACCTCCCCACTAATAATTTTGGCGATACAGGCAGAGCAGTTCCCTTCACGACAGCCAGCTGGTAAGCGTATACCAGCTTCCTCTGCCATATCTAAAATGTATTGATA
>JAAHHL010000824.1 GCA_010672185.1 Caldora sp. SIO3E6
TGCCTGCACGGCTGAAGACGGCTGCCCCAATGCCTGGAAGGGAGCAGAAGGCGCTGGTTGCACGGGCCAAGGTTTCCGTGATGATGATCCCATTCCCCTGGCAAAACCAGAAGATGAAATGCGGATTTTCCTGTTAGGTGGTTCCACTGCCTTCGGTCAAAGGAATGCAAGCAACCAAGCGACAATAGCCAGCAAGCTTGAAGCTCGCCTCAATCAAAGGATAGCTCAACAGAGGAGTTCTCCAGAAAAGTATCGACCAACTTTTTTGCCTGTTTATAGACCAGAGTTACTAAAAGCACTGGCTTTACCACCGAAGATTAAAGATGGCCAATATCGAGTGATCAATGCTGCTGTACCAGGTTATTCCTCTGGTAATGAACTGGCTCAATTAGCTCTCCAGATTTTGCCCTATAGTCCAGATGCCATTATTGTTTTGGATGGGTATACAGACTTGATGTTGCCTAGTGCTCAACAGGAAACAGCTATTCCCAAGACGGAAGCTTTCCTCAACAATGCCCCTGGACATTTTTGGACTCACATAACTCAGCAGTGGAAAAATGCGATCGCACAAACTCATTTAATTAAAGCTATACAAAAATGGCTTTTTAGACCAGAGCCATCAATAAGCCAGCGGAGCCTGGTAGTAAGCGATGATGCCCTGCCACTAGAACAACATCTTGCTCCAGATGATGCTGAGCTCAAGCAAAGAATAGCAAGGTATCGCAATTACCACCAACAAATGATTCGCCTCACCACAGGAGCCGGTATTCCTTTGGTTGTTGCCATTCAACCGGAAATTACTGGTTATGAGCAGACACAGATGTCACCACAAGAACAGGAGCTTGTCAACAAATTAGGGACTCGCTACCAAAAACAGTTACCGACTAGTTATGCTGAATTGATCAAAGCTAGTCAGGGATTAGAGAAGGCATTTCCTAAAAATGTGAAAGTTCTCAATTTCTACAATCTATTCAAAGACATCGAGCAAAAGAACGTAACTCCAAAAGTATTCTTCACTGATGCAGTTCATTTAACAGAGGAAGGTAATCAAGTGATCTCAGAGCGCTATTACCAAGCTTTAACTGCTCAACCCAAGCTACAGGTGACTCCCCCTAAAAAACCATAAGGGACTTCTAAATAGGGTCTGCTGAATAAGTCATACAAGGGAGACAAAGAGGACAAGGGAGACAAGAATAGTTGCAATAAGCGCAATCGTGAGGCTATACAGCTACTAAAATCCTAGCTAGGAATTGGGAATAGATTTTTTCTTAGTTCTAGTCTATTCCCTCTTTTGCTACAAAGATTACATCCCTGGAAGATTTAAGCCTTCTGTGAGCTTTTCCATACGTTCTCGCATAGTAGCTGTGGATTTATTGTAAGCATCCTTCATTGCTATCGTCACAAGTTCAGAAAGTGCTTCTGCTCCCTGACTGACAGCATCGGCGGAAATTTCTACACGACGGGGCTCCTGGTTTCCACTAAGCACTACTTTGACTTTGCCATCACTTGATGACCCTTCTATTTCCATTTGCTCCAATTCATCCTGGAGCTCCTTGGCACCTTGTTGAACCTGCTGAGCTTTTTTAAACGCTTCGGTGAGTTCTTTCATCTTGCCTAAACCGAAGCCGAATCCTTTTCCTTGCGTCATAATTAGTTGACTTTATCTCTTGTTGGACAGGTATATCATTGGTGAACTCTTCCAGATATCAAAGACAAAGCGTGCCTTTTACTCTGGTTTCCCAGCCTTACGACTGGAATTCTGAAGCTACACAGGGAGTTTCACAACAGTTAACTATTAATCTTAATACCCCTTTACCTCGGTGGGATATTTCTACCCTAGTTGAAACTCCCCTAATATTCTCACTTCTGGCTCTAGCAAGACAGACCAGTTGTATTCTACTTGCTGCTGAACATGACGGATAACTTGGAAGATATCGTTCGCTTTAGCACCACCACAGTTGAGAATAAAGTTTGCATGGCGTTGGGCAACTTGAGCACCACCGATTTGGTAGCCTTTAAGACCAATTTGTTCAATCAACCATGCAGCAGCATGGGAATCAGGATTGCGGAAAACACTGCCACAACTGGGTAGGTGGTAAGGTTGGGAACTGTGCCGCCGCTTCAAATGTTGGGATGTTTTTGCCTGAACTTGTTTAGGCTCAATACCTGGTTGGAGTTGAAATGTTGCTTGGGTAACTAAACGATTACCACCTTGTAAGATGGAGGTACGGTAACTAAAGCCCAAGTCTTGAGGAGTTAGTCGTTCAATCATCCCAGAGGGGGAAATTGTTTCAACATTAACGAGTAGATCTGCAGTACAGCTACTGTGAGCACCAGCATTCATTACCACTGCACCACCAACTGTGCCTGGGATACCCACTGCCCACTCTAAGCCTTGCCAACCACGTTTGGCTGCTTGCCATGCTAAACGTGCAATTGGTTCACCTGCACCGACAGTTACTAGTCCTGTCTCATTATCGAATTTCATTTGACGTAGATAGCGAGTACAGATTACTAAACCGGGCAAGCCTTTGTCACTTACTAGTAGATTCGAGCCTGCTCCCAACAGAGTCATCGGTAATTTTTGATGGTTTACCCACTCAAAACTTGCTTGCAAGTCTTCTAAACTTCGGGGTGCAACGTACCATTCTGCCGGACCTCCCACTCGAAATGAAGTGAGGCTTGCCAGAGAGACTTGGGATTGAAGGGGACAATAAGTGCCTGGCAGATAAAGCTGTGGCTTGAAAGGAATCTGGTTAAGCTTGGGGACGCTGAGATGCGGAGTATTATAGGACAGAGTCATAATTAATATAGGTGAAAAGAATGCCAATTGGTCGCGAGGCTCTTTGAGTGGGTATCCAAGCAATTATTCTGCTAAGGGCTAACTGAACTCAGGATTTTTGGCTTAATGCTGGCCTACTAGTATTTGTCAGCCTTTTGATAAAACTCCATCAGCGGCGGAATAATCTGATTGAGATTACCAGCTCCTAGAAAGAGGACAAGGTCTCCAGGTTGGAGGGTTTGGGTAAGAAATTGGGAAACTGACTCTAGAGTTGGTTGGTAATACACCTTCTCATGATGAGTTGAGATTGCTTTTTGCAAATCCTCACCAGTAATTTCTTTTAAGTTGGGTTCACCAGCGCTGTAGATATCAGCGACAACAACTAGATCTGCTTTGCTAAAAGATTCTGCGAATTCTGGCAAAAATGTCAAGGTTCTACTGTAACGGTGGGGCTGGAAAACTGCAACAATTCGTTTTGAGTCTTTAACTTGCAATCTTGCTGCATCAAGGGTTGCTTGAATTTCGCTGGGGTGGTGGGCATAATCATCGACAAAACAGATGTCATTGTACTGACCCCGATATTCAAAGCGGCGTTTGGCTCCCTCGAAATTAGCCAATCCCGAAGCAATTACCTCAAAATCCAAACCTAGGTGTTTTCCTACAGCGACTGCTGCTAGAGCATTACTAAGATTGTGCTGACCTAATAGTTTCAGATTCAGCTCACCCAAAATTTCATTACCTTTCCAAACTCGAGCAGTTGTGCCTTCAGTATGATAAGATATCTGATCGACACTATAATCAGCATCTGCATCCCGATGCAAACTATAGCTAATGTCAGGCTGGAAATGCGATCGCAAAGTCTCACAATCAATACACCCGACAAGGGTTTGACAGTGCTCAGTAAAAGTTTGGAAAATTTCGATTACTGCTTCTAAATTCTCGTAGTGGTCTGGATGATCTAGCTCGATATTTGTAACCACACCAATTTTGGCCGATAGCTTAGCTAAAGAACCGTCAGATTCATCAGCTTCAGCAACCAAATAGGGGCTATGACCTAGGCGTGCATTCCCTTCCCAAGCATCTACTTCCCCTCCTACGACAATGGTTGGGTCTAAACCTGAATGCAATAACATATAACCAATTAAACTACTGGTTGTAGTTTTACCATGAGTCCCAGCAACCGCAATACTGTGGTAATTTTCAATTAAAGCGGCGA
>JAAHHL010000825.1 GCA_010672185.1 Caldora sp. SIO3E6
CCCTCAATAATTTTGGTGTAGTCTATCAAGGCATCGGGCAAACCCAAAAGGCTCTGAGTTACTACAACCAAGCTTTGCCTATTTCCCGAGAAGTAGAGAACCGTTCAATGGAAGCTACTACCCTCAATAATTTTGGTGTAGTCTATCAAGGCATCGGGCAAACCCAAAAGGCTCTGAGTTACTACAACCAAGCTTTGCCTATTTCCCGAGAAGTAGAGAACCGTTCAATGGAAGCTGCCATTCTCAATAATCTTGGTACGGTCTACAATGACATCGGGCAACCCCAAAAGGCTCTGGATTACTCATACCAAGCTTTGCCTATTTCCCGAGAAGTAGAAAACCGTTCAGGGGAAGCTACCACCCTCAATAATCTTGGTGTGTTCTATCGAGCCATCAAGCAACTCCAAAAGGCTCTGAGTTACTACAACCAAGCTTTGCCTCTTCTCCGAGAAGTAGAAAACCGTTCAGTGGAAGCCACCACTCTCCATAATCTTGGTGAAATCTACAATGCCATCGGGCAAACCCAAAAGGCACTCGATTACTACAACCAAGCTTTGCCTATTCTTCGAGAAGTAGAGAACCGTTCAATGGAAGCTGTTACCCTCAATAATCTGGGCTTCATCTATCAAGGCATCGGGCAACCCCAAAAGGCTCTGAGTTACTATAACAAAGCTTTGCCTATTCTCCGAGAAGTTGGCTACCGCTCAGGGGAAGGAATAACACTCGCTAGCATTGGATTTGTTCAAGAAAATCGGCTCTTCAGTAGTTAGGGTGATAAGTTTTATTAATGAAAGTGTGGCAGACTCCTTGACCTTAGTCTTGTCTCGGAGCTTTCTTCGGAGAGTCAAGACTACTTATATCAAGTATCCCGACATTGGAGTTTATTGTATTTTTTGATATAAAGAACCTCAATTGGATAAATTCTCACACTTCCAAGGGAGCTGCCTATGTCATCACCACTAGACTCTCTCCTCAACTTGCCAGGAGTAACAGCTTTATGCGCATTCTCTTTGTAGTTGGTTATATCTGCATTCACCTGAAAATTCTAGCTACTGAAATTACTTGTCCTCATTGCAGAAAACGGGTACAAGAACTCCACCAAGTACGACCAATTTTAGTCAGAGACTTACCGACCTTTGGTCAACCTGTATACCTGAAAGTACCACGCCAACAGTTTTACTGTCGTCAGTGCCAAAAGTATGTAACACAACAGCTAGATTTTCTTTCTTGGCGACGCCGGTACACTCAACGATACGAATCTTATATTTACCAGCGGGTTTTGATGAGCAATATTACACTCTTTTAGTCGGGAGGAAGATTTAACTGCTGATGAGGTTGAAGGTATCTTTAATTGGGTGAGCAACAGCAGAAAAAAAAAAGACGCTTGGCGAAGTCAAACGGTTGAGTATAGATGAAGTTAGTAAGCGCAAGGGCGCTAAGGAATTTGTGAGAGGTAGTAAGTGATGTAGAACGGGCTTGTCTCCTAGAAGTTGTTGATAGTCACTCTTCACAAGATATTATCGAATGCCTCAAGCAGCAACCGATTGAAGTGAGAGCGAAAGTCACGGAAGTCAGTGTCGATATGTGGGCAGGATTTCCAAAGGTTATAGAGGAAGTTTTCCCCAATGCGGCGGTGGTCATTGATAGATTTCATGTAATGTTCGCGTAGCGTTGCCGAAGGCTAGCTTGTGAATGATAGGTTAAATAAAATTCGTCGTGTCGTAGGAGTAACCACTAAAGGCAGTAAATATTTACTGCTCAAAAACCATCAAGACTTATCGGAAACCCAGCAAGAGCAGCTTGAACAAGTTTTAAGTCAGTGGGAGCATCCCATTTTGGAAAAAAGGAAAAACTTATTCGCGAGTTATAATCGCGAATAATATCCCGACTTAGATATTTTCTTGTTCCGAGTCGAAAGAGATATCTAGTAAGCTATTCTTAAGAGAATCAATCGTTTTTTGTAATTCAGAAACTATGCTTCTTCTGGTTACCCCCATCACCCCGTCAACATGAGCTTCACTTCCAGCCTTCCCCAAATGCTTATATTTACTTAGCTTGGGCGTGTCACCTGTGGTTGTAAAGGTGGGTGAACTAGCTTGTAGCTTGTAGTACCAGTAGACTTTTTTTGGCTGTCGGACTTGATAACGCGATACCCAAGCATCATTGGGGGCGAGTTCCCCTTGGCGCTCGAAGAAATTTTTGTAGGTTTCGAGGCTGGCAATCGCCGTCTGTAAACGAGTTATTCTCTGTAGTTTATTTTGTTGTGAGTGACTAGAAACTCTTCTGCCCATTACACAATAATCCCCATTGGACATCTATTCGCGATTATAACTCGCGAATACACCCACAGAAAGAAAAGAGAAGATTTGAAGAGTGCTTAAATAGCTAGTTGACCGTTGAGATAGGCACAACGCAGTTGTAAGATATTCGCAACATTTTCTGGTCGCCACTGAGCTCCGGTTAGTTTAACTCGGTAGCTAATTTGTTTGACAGCAGATTCCACGGCTCCACTCCCAATTGAACAAATTTTTTCTTGTTGGAAAGAGTGATAATTGATTAACCTTTTGCTGTGTTTTTTGAGATAGCCAAGAAAATTAGTTCCTCCTCTTGGCTGAGCCGACTTCAACAACTTCCGAGCCTCAGATATCTGTCCTTTCCACAGATAAGCTTCTAACTGTTCTTTGGTAGATTTATTTGTTTCTATTTTATGAAGGTTTTCCATGAGGTGATACCAGTCCAAGATTTCAATTCGATGCTGATGCTCACCAATTTCAGCAAAGATGTTCCAGATGCCGTCATGCCCATCCCCCAAGCAGTAGAAGGGTGAAGTCAGTTTTTGACTATTAATCCAATCGGTTAAAGATAGATTGTCTTGAAAAAATGCTCCGTAATAAATTCCTTGTAAACGAGCTGTTTTGTACTCTTGCCACAAACAAGGTTCTCCTTTGACTCCCGTCCTCAAGCGGATTTTTCCTCCATCAACACTTACCTCTGATAAGCCTTGTTTTAGTTCAGGAGGTGGTAATTCAATTTGGTTCACTAAACGATGTTGAGTAGAGTGACCAACTTTGAGTCCTGTTAAGAGATACAAGTCTGTTGGAAGCATTGTGATAAGATTCATTGGCACTCAACAGCAGACAACATTTTGACAACAGAGGACTATGGCGTGTTAATGGCTCTATTCCCAAGGCATCTGCTTGTTTTTTGGTAATCTTCAGTTTCCCCAGACAGCTTTTAATGGTTCGGGTCTTTCCTCGTTGAGTTTGGGTCTTTTTGGCGATAAAAAAAGGGCAATCTTGGGGCTGACGTGTTCTAACACTTGGTTCCTGACTGCAATTTCGATATCTACCAGGGTTTCCAAGCTATCTGTGTCAGTATTGTTGTACAGGATCTCGCTGGCTCGTTTTAAACAGGCTTTGAGTTCTTCGCGTTCAGATGGAGTCATAACTATTACTGTCTAGATTTATCTCTCTATTATGCCAGCATTTATGTAGTCTAGCTCTACATTGATATTTTTATTCGCGATTTATCATCGCGAATAAAGAATTGCCCCTCTCTATGTATCTTCCAAAATGGGATGCTCCCGTCAGTATGCTAGATCAGATTTGTTTGATATATTTAATCGCCGTAATAATTTGTGTGATGTCCTGCGGGTATTAAAGCGATTACTGGAGGGGAATTGAGAATTGGGAATTGGGAATGGAGAATCCAGAATGGAGAATGGAGAAGGTCGAATATAGATTTTTTTTCCAAAGTCCAATTCCATATCGAAAAAGAAGATAAGAAACAAGCAAAACTCTTTTTCTTTTCCCTCCTGCCTCCTGCCTTCTGCCTCCTGCCTCCTGCCTTCTGCCTTCTGCCTTCTGCCTTCTGCCTCCTGCCTCCTGCCTCCTGCCTTCTGCCTCCTGCCTCCTGCCTTCTGCCTCCTGCCTCCTTCCTCCTGCCTTCTGCCTCCTTCCTTCTGAATATATCGGTAGAGCACCCGTCTGAACTCCA
>JAAHHL010000826.1 GCA_010672185.1 Caldora sp. SIO3E6
TGCAACATCAGTAATGTGGACTCCTAGCTGCCATTGTCCTTCTTCCAAGTTTTTCAAGGTAAAGGCATTGCCAACAACTGGATTTTGGTAATTTTGGGAATCACCTTCAACAGTTACAGTCAAGAGATCGCGTAAATCAAGGCGCTTTTTGAGATCTGTCTTCCGAACCTGTTTAGGTAAGCCATCTACTGCCAGTAGTACTTCATCAGGGAAGTTGGTGCGCAGATCATGCTTACAACAGACGATATCAGTATCAGCAGCGTCTTCTGCATCACTACCTAGGATACGCGCCACTTGACCAAGGGGAGGGTTTTGTCCTAGAGGATAGCGTACTACTTCGACATGAACCAAGTGCTCGACTGCTTCTTCTAAAGGTATGCCATTGGCTTGAAGGTTGAGTTCAAAGAGGAGTCGATCATCAAGGGGAACTGCTCGATAACCATTCTCCGCTTGTCTGACTCGTGCTAGCACCGAGGGATTAACTCGCTCCAAAATTAACTGCACCTGTCCTTCAGGACTACGGCGTCGGCTACCTTCTTTGGTGATTTTCACCAAGACGTGATCGCCATTCCAAGCTGTACTCAGATGGCTCTCTCGAATGTAAATATCATCGGCTCCCTCTAATTCTTGGATCGCAAAGCAAAATCCTTTACTTGAGCAGCGTAGCTTGGCTTCAACAACGTCTTCTTCATGCACCCGTCGATACCTGCCCCGATCTTTGACCAAAACACCGACTTTTTCTAAGGCATCTAAGGCAATCTGGAGTTTTTGGATACTTTTCTCATCTTGGTAATCGAGTTTTTTTTCCAAAACTTTGGGGGCTACTAATTTGTCATCTGTAAAATTGGCCAGTAATGCAGCGACTGAGAATTCCATCCAACAATCCTTTGCGTGTCTGATCGCGGTTTTTTTTCTTTTTGCCCTGTGGGTAAAGTACTCAAATCAGGTAAAGATAACCACATTGAAGAGTTGAAGGTGAAAAGGTTCTCAACTGATAAGTGCTCGCTTTTTTGCCTGCTTTTTTGCTTCTTGCAGGTAAGAGCTTCCACCGATAGCGGTATGAACCTTAACCCTAACCGAGTTGCCGATGGCATCCGTTGCCTTCCAAAAGAATACTGAGTATCAATCCACTTTGCGAATGTGGGATAACTTGTTCGTTAAGCTCATCCCACGTAATGCAAGTCGTGGGATGCAAGGGTTATTTGTTGTTAGTTGTTGGTTGAAGGTTTAAGAAAAACCAATAACTTTCTAACAAATAACTTTCTAACAAACAACAACGGATACCTACTTGGACACACTGCCTTCTCTAAACATCTCCAGAAATGAGGTTTGAGCTATGACAGAACAAGGCTTTCAGGCTCATTTGCTCAAGAGGTCTTATGGGTCTTTGCCGCTCTTCGTCCTGATTCGCTTTACGGCAAGGGCAATAGATTACCCTTAACAGTTACCAGTTACCAGTTACCAGTTAATTATCCGTTGCTCAGGAAATGAACTTTAAACAAGCAAGGAAAAATTATTGGTATTTTATTCCTTCCCAGGGGATGGGTATCTTAACCAAACACTGGTTAGTAACCAAATTGGTTAGATGCTCACTGCTGACTGGTTACTGTTTTTGTAGCAATGGGTAATATTATATCTATTCTAAGCTCTAATTGTCCTTTTACAAAGTCCTGATCACAAAAACAGCAGATATACTTGATTTCAAGGTATGTGCTCCCAAGGGATAAAGTACCAAGTAGCACCCCCGTGGCAATGCGTTGAAAAATTTATGTTTACTCAGTTTCGAGCTCATTATCCCCAAGGTAGTCTTATCACTGAGCTATCAGCAATTGAGCATGGTCAGTACATCGTGCGTTGTTTGGTTCAAGTTGAGGGCAAAACCTTAGTAACAGGTTTGGCTGCGGCTCAAACCGTTGAATTGGCAGAAGAGCAAGCCAGAAGTCGAGCTTTAGCAGTTTTAGGTATTGACACGACAACAACTGTAATCGCCAAAAAGGAAACCCCTCTCATCCCTGCTGAGGTGGTAGTACCTCCCCAGCCGTCAGCTAATCTACCCCAAGAGTTGCCATCCCCAAACCTAGAGCAGATTCAGTTAACTCAGTTTCCACCAGATTCTAGCGTTCATGACTCCAACAGTTTGTCTTTTACCGATGCTAGTGTCGAGGAGCTTAACCATCATGCCTCAAAAACTCCCCCAGTAGAACAGAAAAATACTCTTCCTGATGAATTTTCGTCCCTAACTGAACCTCAAACTTCACAGGAAGAGTCAATCCCGTTGAGTGGTGAGGGAAACAAGGAGTCAATAGACGCGGAGACGTGGGAACGCGGGGACAGGTCGAAGGAAAATCCCACGCCAAATTTTGTTCACTCCCCGCTGAAGATGGAGGAAGAGATACCCACAAGTCAGCTTAATGACTTGCCAGTCAAGTCTTCTTTCTTCCAGAGTGAACTAGAGACAGATAATAGCAAGCTCTCCCCTGCCTCCAGTCCCATTGATATGTCTGAGATCATTGCCAGAACTACTGTAGAAGTCAAGCGCTTAGGTTGGACTAATCAGCAGGGGAAAGATTATCTATTACAAACTTACGGCAAGCGATCGCGCCAGCTGCTAACAGATGATGAACTACTCGACTTCCTCAGTTATCTGGAATCACAGCCAACACCGGAAGATGTTTAAGGAATTGAGAATTGAGAATTGAGAATTGAGAATTGAGAATTGAGAATTGGGAATTGGGAATTGGGAATTGGTGAGTGTACAGATCTCCCTTGTCTTCCCCAGTTCCTCAGCTCCTCAGCTCCTCAGCTCCTCAGCTCCTCCGCTCCTCCGCTCCTCCGCTCCTCCGCTCCCCAACTCCCTCAGCTCCCCAACTCCCTCAGCTCCCCAACTTAGGCCACACTGACGGGAGCTCTGATTGCGGAAGGACGCCGATCAATCACTTGGTCGATTAAACCATAGTCTTTAGCTTCCTTTGCTGACATAAAGAAGTCACGTTCTGTATCTTCCTCAATCCGCTCAAGGGGTTGATTAGTATGTTTTGCCAACAATTGATTGAGCTGCTGTTTGTGGTAGAGAATTTCTTTGGCTTGAATCTCAATATCAGTAGCTTGTCCTTGGGCACCACCTAGGGGTTGATGAATCATAATACGGGAATGAGGTAAACTCATTCGCTTATTCTTAGCGCCAGCACTGAGGAGGAAAGCTCCCATACTCGCCGCTAAGCCAACACAAATGGTGCAGACATCTGGACGAACTTGATTCATTGTATCGAAAATGCCCATACCTGCTGTTACAGAACCGCCAGGAGAGTTGATATAGAGGTAAATGTCCTTTTCTGGATCATCGGCTTCTAAATACAACAGTTGGGCTACGATTAGGTTAGCTAAGTCAGAATCAACTTGTTGTCCTAGAAAGACAATGCGCTCCCGCAAGAGGCGAGAGTAGATATCGAAGGCGCGTTCGCCACGACCAGATTGTTCAATAACTGTCGGAATCATGCAACTGTCAAGGGTATTTATTTAGATTGTAGCGATTGGTAGAGATATTTTTGGTTCGGCTAAGAGATTATGGGGGTTGATAAGGCTAAGTCATGATTCGGGTCATCCCTTTATTTTCCTCACACACCACACCCTATACCCAGTCTTCTTTTTAGCCTTGTTGTCACCCCATCAGCGGTTAACCAGTAACTTCTCCCTAATGGAACGTTAGGTACAATCTCAGCATCAGTACTCTTAGGGTACACCCATTAGGTCAGCAAATCACCGTTAAATCCTACGGGTTATAACGGGAGCATCCCTATTGAAAAGCAGATGGGAAGTGTTCGTTATCACTGAGCCCCATCTGAAAATTGTCAATAATCATTGTAAGCATTACCAACAAAGTTGAGGAGAATATCCATCATGCTCAAAAGACTGCTCCAAGCTGCTATCATTACCTTTTTGCTACACCTTTTGACCCAGATCAGTCCACCAGATGGAACTCAGCCTGCTAGTTT
>JAAHHL010000827.1 GCA_010672185.1 Caldora sp. SIO3E6
TACCAGAAATTGGATTGTACTACACCTGTCCTATATGTCAAGCACCTATGGAGGATATTCGTTCAGGGCGAGAACTGAAAATCGAACGCATTGAATATTCTCAACCAGAAATAGAACCCAGTTTGACTAATTGAGTTTAACATTTACTCACTTCCATTCCCAATTCCCAATTCCCAATTCCCAATTCTCCATTCTCCATTCTCCATTCTCCATTCCAAACATGCACCAAACCTTTAATGCAGCTTTAGAAATTAATTTACTCCATGCCAATCAAACAGGAGCAGATCATAACCGTGCCCATTTTGATGAGTGGGGAATTACTTGCCTGAACCTAATGAGTAGTCCCGGTGCAGGGAAAACAGTGTTATTAGAACGCACCCTTTTTACCCTCAAGCAGGAACTGAAAATGGCAGTGATTGAGGGAGATATGACAACAGAATTAGATGCGGATCGTCTACGCCAATATGGTGCTCCAGTCATTGCTATTAATACTGGGCGCTCCTGTCACCTCGATTCCCAAATGGTGTCGGGAGGTATCCATACTTTAGCACAGACATACAACCCATTAGAGTTCGATCTAGTGTTTGTGGAAAATGTTGGTAATTTGGTTTGTCCGGCGGAATTTGAAGTAGGAGAACATGCCAAAGTTGCCCTAATTAGTGTGACGGAAGGAGAAGATAAACCGTTAAAATATCCGATCATGTTTCAAGAAGCAGACTGTTTATTGATTACCAAAACTGACTTGGTACCTTACTTAGAGTTTGACATGCAGCGCCTTGAATCCAACGTTCGTCAAATGAATCCCCAGGTTACAATTATTCCCTTATCTGCCAAAACCGGTGAAGGGTTAGAACAATGGTTTGATTGGTTGCGCACTCAAATTTAACAAGGCAAAAGAGATGAATAAAAATTAATAATTAATAATTAATAATTAACAATTACTCAATAATAAATTAATCTCAGCGAAGACTCCTATCTGAGAAGCGATCGCAAACCCCAAAACAGTTCATTTGTACTAAGAAAACAATCAAGTAAGGATTTGAGCTCAATTTTTCTACCTTCTTTTCAAATGGGCGAATGGTGAGTTTATTACGGGTGAACGAAATTTTGGTTGGCATTTCCATTCTCCGCGTCCCCGCGTCCCCGCGTCTGTTTTTTTGTTTCCCCAACCATTTTTTCGCTCACCCGTTTATTACTTGCGAGTAAATATCCTACCTGCCACTTACCTCCTAATCTGACAATAGACGCGGAGACGCGGAGACATGGAGAGAGGGATTTTCATGCATGGTGGTGAAAAAATTTTTTCATAGGGACTGCCTTCAGAACACTAGTTAATGGTGGAAACAATATCATAAGTTACAGTTTACTGTTCTGTGCTTATAATTTTTCCGATAGGAAATATTGCAGAAATTGTCTTAATTATCCATGATTCTGCCGAATCAAGATAAAAACTAAGTATTTTCAATGATCTAGATGAGTAACAATTATCACCATAAATAGGGTAGAAATCCTATTTGTAACCGATAATACCTAATTGCCGAATAAATTGTGGGGTATAGGCAATACGGACTTCCGGATAATGGGTAAGTTATTATTTAAGAATTGGGAGCAAGTCAAGTGTAAAAACTTTTATAGGAGGGGCAACAGAGTGAAAGAGAATAGCCTTAGCAATACCAAGCAATTACTCTTAGTCGATGATGATCCTAACCTCATTTTACTAGTTCAAGACTATTTAGAGTTTCAAGGTTATACGGTAATAACTGCCACTAACGGTTTAGAAGCACTCTCTTTGTTAGAGAAAAATATCCCTGATCTGATCATTTGTGATATTATGATGCCTGAGATGGATGGCTATACTGTAGTAGAGCAAATTAGACAGAACCCTCGCATTAACTGGATTCCTGTACTAGTTCTTTCGGCAAAGGGCCAAACTCAAGAACGTATTAAGGGACTAAATACAGGTGCTAATGTCTATATGGTGAAGCCATTTGAGCCCGAAGAACTAGTAGCGGTGGTGGAATCTTCCCTCAAGCAAGCCGAACGTTTTATTGAGCGTGGAACACCAGAACCAAAACCTATCCGTAAAACATATACAACGATTGAATTGACTCGAGCAGAGCGGAAAGTAATCCATTTACTGGCACAGGGCATGGCGAATAGGGAAATCGCCAAGAATTTGAAAGTTAGCCAAAGGACAATTGAAACTCATGTATCTAATATGTTGAGCAAAACCCGACTTCATAACCGCACTGAGTTAGCGCGTTGGGCGATGGATAACCGAATAGCCTGAAGGGGTATAGGTTATGAGGTGTGGGGTGTAAGGCGTTGAGAGAATAAAGGAACTTCCCGCTGCTTCCTGTGATCTTATAATAAGCTTGTTGGTAATGCAGCTCACCTAGAAACAGAGAAAACTATCATCTTCTTAAAGAGTTTTCCATCACTAAGCTTGGAAAAAAAATCTACGATACTAAAGATATGATAGTTTTTGGTAGCTTTATGGAATCTCTCGACTTTTTACCTGGATTTACCACTGAGAACTGCTCAATGCCGATTCTCAAGCAGAAGCAGCCAATTTTATCTCACGATGAAATTTCAGTAAAATACGTAAACTCAAGCAATTCAAGGTCTGATATTATCCCTACAAAAGCATCAGAAACTATCTGTATATTTTTTATTGATCAAGTTAAACAAGTATCGCCCGAATTAGTTATACAAAAGTTTAGACATTTGTTTGTTGAACCAACTCAATTAGTTGATATTGAACTTCAACAAGCACTCATAGCAATTGCATCTTTTGGTACTGAAGAAACTTTTATTAACACTTTTAAAAGGTCAATTTATATTTTACTCAATAACTGGAATGCAGCCAGAAAGGTGCAGTATGTTCAAGACTTAGTTCAACTGATAGCAATTAATTTGGACAATCAAGAAACTTCCCCTAACAAGCTAAAAATTTTACAATTATGGCGTAGGAAGTTTGTTGCCAGCCAGGATTACCAAGAAATGCTGAAATTCGCTTTAAAAATTAATGACCATCAATCAAATAACTGGAGTCAGCGCTACAGTTCCTACTTGTTGGTTTATCAGTCAGTAGATCAGAAAAAATCGGTAAAGCAAAAAGCTACTGCAAAAACTCGTTCTCTTGTACTTAAGCAACAGTTCAAGTCCCAGCTGGCAATGTATACAGCTCGTTTGAGTGTAACCGATCACCAATCAGTAAACTCACCTAACCCGACAATTATCGGCAAGAAAGTGCTGTCTCTGATTAAGAAAAATTTACAAAAACGTAGCTCTTTTAATTACACCAATTTGGCTCGAATTTTTCTCAATCAAGCTCAGAATATTTGCTACAAAGATTTTAAGCATAATCTGCTCAACTATTTATTTTATTCCTTAGATGAGCAAGATTTAGACCGAACAGACAAAAAACAGCTTACTCAATACCTAGACAAGCTGTATGAGAGCTACCATGCTCAACCTTGGGATAATCAGCTGTTACTGAGAACCTGTAATCGGTTAATCGAGTACTTGATCACGGTTAATCAAACCAATCCTTCCCCTGTATTTATTTACTTAGTAACTCAAGGCAGGGATTTAACCTTAGCAATCATACTCCTCAAACTGGTATTGCTTTGCCCACAAAGCCGCACTCATCTAGAATGTCGTATTGCCCAATTAATTAAACATTATCAAAGCCAATCAGCATCAGATTGCCAATGGTTAATTAACTTTTTGGAAGTTCTGCAAGTGACTCTCGGTGTTTATGCGGAAGATGTGCAATACAATTTAGTAGAGATGTCGGAAGCACAGCCAGAAATTGCGGTAAATTCAGATAACCATGCCTATCGCATCTTTTCTCAGATGAATCCCCACGCGAGATAATTGTGAGTGAGTTTATTTGGGTGATGAAAGCATTGAAGCTACTTTATCATGGTGTTATTTTCCTTCACGGCCCTTATGGGTGGAGGATGAAGTATGGCAGGCGGTGGC
>JAAHHL010000828.1 GCA_010672185.1 Caldora sp. SIO3E6
TATCAAAACCTGCTACATAGGGTTGCGTCCCACCAAAAATACCTAACAGAGCACCTTCGGTAAACAAATCCGGGAAAGCAAGTCCCACGCCATAAGTCCAAATCTCGTAGTTCCCTGGTTGCACAGCAGGTGCATGGGCATCTATATATGTAAAAAATCCACTAAGGGAGACTGCATCAACGACTTGCCAAGCCATTTCGATGCCATAGGCATTGGTGATTTTGGGGATGGTCATACCAGATGCGGCTGTATTAGATATGGCACTACCAACAACTCCTTGGCTACCCAAACCACCAATATCAAATACTGCTGTATTGCTGGGATGGTAGCCATGATTATATGTCAGACCCAATGCGAGGCGATCGCTTAACTGGAAGTCTAGTTGTGCCAACACTGCATAGTCCCCACCAAAGAGACCATCTACACTTAGATTATTAACCCTTCTCGAACTGGCCAAGTAACCCACGGATAGTCGCGATGGTCCAAGGAAAGATTCTAGAAAATCCAAATTGAAATTAAATCCAACTCCCGTTCCACCGCCAATCCGATAAATCGGATTACTGGAAGCAAAGGTAGACAAAGCTCCATTCCCTCCATCATTATCTTCAAAGTGGGGATTTAAAGTGGGGACAAAATCACTCCAAATGCCACCAGCAGCAAAAATATGAGTTTGAACCGCATCTCCCAAGGGTAGGGAATAGGAAGCAGTGAAATTGTTGGTTTGAAAGGTGGGAGTATTGAATCCAATATTGAATGTCTGAGTCGTCTCCCCTGTTAAGGACTCGAGATTGGGAATTGTTCTTCCCGTCAACTCATTAGCATCATCAAACATCGGCAAATTACTTACGGTAACCCTTAATAGCAGCTGGTCTTCCCCACTAAAACTCGTTCTCAGCCATAGCCTCCCTCGTCCGCCAAAGACAAGATTGGCATCATCATTGTCCGTAAGTCCCACAAGGGTAACGCCATTGAGTGTTCCACGGGGAAGTAACCGAGGAGTTTGATCAATAGCAAGATCACTCAAGGCAAAAATAACTTCCCCACTAAACTTGGTTGTGACAGAGAATTGAGAGCCTTCCATCGCAGTAATCCGCTCTTCTAATTCTTGAACTCGCCTGTCTAAGAGCTCAATACCAGTTCTGTGATCTGCCATCATCGTGGCTAATTGTTCTTGCAAGGTTTTAATGGAGTCCAAATCTTCCTGTTGGATATCATTCCTACCTTCTGCCAAGAATTTCTCTATATTTTCTATACAAAGGGCTAGAGCAGCGGCCATCTCATAACGGGTGATTGAGCGCTCACCCCGATATGTATTATCAGGGTAGCCAACTAAACAGCCGTAATTATTGACCATTTTCTCTAATGCTTCAAACCAAAAAGGATCGATATCCCTGAGCTGGTGAACATCGGTTACTTGCTCCAGAGAATTTTCATCGACTGGAGCTAATACTGGCTCTAAATAATTTTCGTTTACTGGCTCCAGGTAATTTTCGTCAAAACCGTCTTCAATGCGATATTCGTCAATTTGTTGTAGAATTTCGTTGTCAGATTCGTAAGTTTCTTCTAATTCTGAATCTGAGATGGGCTGTAATTGAGCCTGGTCATCCCTTTTGCTCCCTAGAGTTGTTCCTGTTAAGTTTTGTGTTTGTGACTGGTTAGTATCAGCAGATATCTTAATTGCTTCAGTATCCGGTATAGCTTGTACTGTTCTAGTACAAGCTAGCTCTAAAAAAGTGACACATAAAACCAAGGCAGTATGTAGCCGGAGAATATATTTTGTTTGCATAAGATTAAAATGCCTTAAAATACATATCAATATAGAGTGGCACTAATTTAACATGTTTTGAGCAATAAATAAAATTACTTCATAATATATAGTAATTTTATTTTTGGTATAAGGTATATTCAATTTTTGCTCCCTTTCCCTATTCACCATTCCCAAAAATTAAGAACCTTGATTAAGTACATATGTGCTAAATCAAAATTGTGCGGAATATGGGCTATTGAGCAGTCGCGATCGCAACTTGTAGGTTGAGCATTTTCCAACATAGAATTAGGGTACACTTGTTCTTATGCAATATGCCCCTACAGTAGAAACTAAAACCCAATCTACAGGTGATATGTTGATTGGGCGCACGTCGGTGCGCCCCTACGCCTGTATTGATGTATAAATGTGTGAGGAATATGGGTTATATGTTATCTATCTACTGAATAATTGTTGAGGATTTGTGTCTGATAAACAGAAGCCTTCTCGCTCCTTGGTAGGAATCGCGGGGATTGTGGCGGTTGCCACGCTGATTAGTAAAGTTTTTGGGTTAGTGCGTCAGCAGGTGATTGCAGCTGCCTTTGGTGTCGGCCCAGTTGCCAATGCCTACTTCTATGCTTATATTATCCCTGGTTTTTTGTTCGTGCTGTTGGGGGGAATTAATGGTCCCTTCCACAGCGCTTTAGTTAGTGTTCTTGCTAAGCGTGATTCATCAGAAGCTCCTCGGTTGGTGGAAACCGTGACCACCTTAGTGGGAGGTATTCTGTTGGTAGTTACCATTGCTTTGGTACTATTTGCTGAAGTCTTTATTGATTTGATCGCTCCAGGCTTTCTGAAAACACCGGAAGGGTTGCAAGTTCGTGCGATCGCAATTCAACAGTTGCAAATTATGGCTCCCCTGGCAATACTGGGGGGGCTAATTGGTATTGGCTTTGGTACTCTTAATGCAGCGGAGCAATATTGGCTACCTGCTGTCAGTCCCCTATTTTCCAGTGTGGCAGTTGTTGCTGGCTTGGGTATTTTGGCGCTGCAGCTAGGGGAGAAAATTAGCTTACCTCAATATGCCCAGTTGGGAGGAGCAGTGTTAGCAGGTGGCACTCTGATTGGGGCAATTCTTCAGTGGTTAGTGCAATTGACAGCCCAGTGGCGTATGAATATGGGCAAGTTACGCCTGCGATTTGACTGGCGGCAACCGGGAGTTAAGGAAGTCTTTCAGGTAATGGCACCAGCTACCTTCTCTTCTGGGATGCTGCATATCAATGTTTACACTGACTTGTTTTTTGCCTCTTATATTCCAGGTGCTGGTGCTAGCTTAAATTTTGCCAATCTTTTGGTTAATACCCCTTTGGGAATTATTTCCAATGTGATTTTAGTACCTCTGCTGCCGGTATTTTCCCGCCTAGCTGCTCCTGAAAATTGGGCAGAACTCAAGCACCGGATTCGTCAGGGTATGATTTTGACTGCTCTCACTATGTTCCCCCTGAGTGCCTTAATGGTGACTTTGGCAATGCCGATTGTGCGGGTAGTGTATGAGCGCCAAGCCTTTGACGAGCAAGCGGCGATGCAGGTGGCACCGGTACTGATGGCTTACGGTACTGGCATGTTTGTCTACTTAGGAAGGGATGTTTTAGTCAGGGTATTTTATGGCTTGGGAGATGGGCAAACACCGTTTCGCATCAGTGTATTTAATATCTTTCTCAATGCAGTGCTGGATTATTTTCTGGTAGGTGCTTTTGGTACACCAGGTATCGTCTTTGCCACCGTTGGGGTGAATATCACTTCAATGGTGCTATTGGTGTGGCTGTTGAATAAACGGTTGAATGGCTTACCTTGGCAAGAGTGGACTTTACCGATTGTGGGATTAGCAATTAGCAGCGTCTTTGCTGGTTTAGCGAGTTGGGGTGTCAGCTGGGGTTGTGAGCAAGTTTTAGAGATCAATAATCTTTGGTTAGGACTGTTGCAGTTAAGTTTAGCTGGGATAGTAGGTTTGGCTGTTTTTGCTTTGTTGGCGACTAGGCTACATTTGCCGGAGGTGGATATTTTTGTTACCCGTGTGCGCCAGAAGTTGGGGAGGTAGTGCAAGGAGGCAGGAGGCAGGAGGCAGAAGGCAGAAGGCAGAAGGTAGGAGGCAGGAGGCAGGAGGCAGGAGGCAGGAGGCAGGAGGCAGGAGGCAGGAGGCAGGAGGCAGGAGGCAGAAGGCAGAAGGCAGAAGGCAGGAGGCAGTA
>JAAHHL010000829.1 GCA_010672185.1 Caldora sp. SIO3E6
AATCTATTTACATTCTTCCCTCATTAGTCCCTGAATAGGGGGACTCATCGTGCTCTGAGCCTTATCGTGACTAGCTTGGTGTGCGATTTATTCTGCTGGCCGCTTTTCAAATGAGCGAACCGTGAGTAAAGATATGGCAAACTATATCAGCACCCAATTAAATAAAGGGATTGCACCGAATGGAGCTCGCGTAGTTTCAGAGGAGAATTTGTTGCAAACTCAAATACCAAAATGGGGCAACTATGCAATGGGATGGCAAACCAATACATACCAAGGCATCAAACTGATTTCTCATGAAGGCTCCTACGACAATTTCCTCAGTATTATTGGCATAATTCCCGAATATAATCTTGGTTTTGTTGTACTCACTAATTCCGAAGAAGCTGCCCTTGATTTATTTGAAGAGACACCAGGGAAGTTAATTGCTTTACTACGCTGACACGACAAAAAAGAAACAAGCAAAACCCTCTTTCCTTGGAGCCTTCTGCCTTCTGACTTGAAAGTACAACTTTCATAATTGGTGGTGAGCGACGCGATCGCTCATGAGGACTGCCATTGTGTTTCTTGAAAGCAATTAGCAATTAGCAATTAGCAATTAGTCTTCAGCCAGAGTGTTTCTTCAGAGACTAAACCTTATCCTTAGCTGGTGGCACAAGACGACTTTGCTTGAGACTCTTGTCAATTGCCCTAAGCAGTTCAAAGTCGTCTTCGGGTAAAACTTGACTTATGCCTTCTGCAGGGCACTTTTCCAAAAAGCTGAACGCCTGCCTAAACTGCTGTGGGCTAGTATCAATCGGTGAGTCGAAGTGGCAGGGGACAATTCGCTGGAAATCCCAATTAGCTACCTTGTCTGCCCAGTCGAGGGTTTCTCTCGGTGCTCGATTGAGAATAAGAGACTGTAAAACCGGGGCAACCAACAAACGTCCCTTTCCCCGCAGTGCCTCAAATGACTGTTGCCAGTTTTTTTGCCATTTGAAGGGAAATAAACCAAAATAGGCTTTTTTTGACCTGTCTGGTGCTTGGAGGGAATCACGTATCACCTTGCCCCATCCTAGGGTTTCCAGTACCCTCGGTCGGAAGTAAAAGGCAAATAGGGAAATACGCTGCCATCCTTGGCGACGATTTGCCTCATTGTCTTCGGTGACATCAAAGCCATTTTCTCTAGCGTGGAATAGTAAAGGGTAAGGCTCCAGTTGCAGGATTGCAGGGGGTTTATCCGGTATGGAAACCACAGAATCCGTGACTAGCAGTGTACGCGATCGCTTGTGGAACAAAACCACTTCTGCAAATGTTCCTACTCCGAGGTCAATCGGACCGAGTATCTTATAGTCAAACTGGTCGGCAAAGGGCACTTTGGTGCTATCCTCTGGAAGTATTTTAGTGCGTCCCTGGGGGAAGCCCAGCCAGCTTAGAGGCAGATTTACAGGGAAACTCCACTGATTGGGAGCGACAAAAACTTGTGCTTGGGGAAAATTTCTGGCAAAAGGACCAACGAAGACCTTGTGCTCAATGCCAGAGATAGTTGGCAAAATAATATACTCGACATTGCCGTGTTCTGCTTCTAATTCTCTGACCAGTCTTAGGCATTCCGGGGTTGGTGCAACTGGTGCATAAACTAACAATCCCCCAGCCTCGAGCTTAATGACGGTCATACGAATCGGCACGATAACATAGAAGATACCCTGTAGTTGGTCAAAAGTCCAGATGGTATCTTTAACTACTTCTTTACGGAGAGTTCGCCTTCTGCCGTAGGGATAAAGAGGTACAGCGGGCCAGAAAGGCCATGCAAAGTCCCTAGAACGGATATTTGAATCTGGCTTTAACTGTGATTGGTAAGTCTTCTGCTGTTTAATCACTCCAAACTTTCCTTTCTACTACTCCGTCAATCAATAAATGATGGATAAACTCTCTCTCCGCGTCACCGCGTCACCGCGTCACCGCGTCTACCTCAACCCGTCAATCCAAAATTGACAGAGTACTACATTCCCCGAAACCTATCAGAAAATAATCCTAGCAGGGGACCGAGGATAGCACCAAACACAAAGCCACCAGCATGAGCCCAATAAGCAACACCACCTGCCATTGCATTACCCGCAGCGGGACTTAAGGATGCTACTCCATTGAACGCTTGCTGAACAAACCAAAAACCGAGGAAAAACAAGGCTGGTATTCTCAAAGTGAAGAACAAGAAGCCTAGAGGAATTAAGGTGATAATTTTAGCTTGAGGAAACTTGAGAATATAAGCTCCCATAACTCCCGCGATCGCACCACTTGCCCCTAAAGTAGGAATAGGAGATTGTACAGAGAAAATCCATTGGGTCAAAGCTGCTAGCATCCCACAACCAAGATAAAATATCAAAAACTTTAAGTGACCCAATTCTTCTTCAATATTGTTGCCAAAAATCCACAGATACAACATATTGAAACCAACATGGGCAAACCCACCATGCAAGAACTGTGAAGTAATTAGGGTCAGAGGTTCCGGTACTGGCTGATTTACGGCAGTTCCAGAAAAATCTGCCGTTAGTTCCTGAGGAACAACTGCAAACCGCTGAAAAAACTGGTCTAATTGAGGTTGTGTCAAGGTTAACTCATAGATAAAAATTAAGATATTGGCAATAATCAGAATATAAGTAACAACTGGAGTAATTTGTGTTGGGTTTTCATCCCCTATTGGTACCATAAGTGTTTTTTAGCTATTAATTAAGATTTTGCTATTTCTTGGGCAAAGAATATGGGTATTATAGGAGTTCAGCAAGTCTTTGAAACAATTCTTGACAAACTGGGTGAGCAGTGTCAGGAGGTATAGATTGATTAACAATAGCAACTAAAATGCTCCCAAATAAGATAAATTGTTCATTACTTATTACTCTCGAGAAACACTCTGGCTAATTGCTAATTGCTAATTGCTAATTGCTAATTGCTCTCGAGAAACAAGGCAACAGGCAACGGGCAACGGGCAACAGGGAAAGATATTGTTTCTCTTATTCAATTGGGGGCGCAAGGCGCTCCTGAGGAGCTCTTCAGAAACTCAAAATGAAAATGGATGGCTGAATCCTTTGATATGACTAGTTTCTCACTTCTTTTTCGGCGATTCATCAATGCAAGAATTTTGAATTTTGAATTCGCCGTTAGGCGCTCATTACTCATTACTCATTACTCATTACTCATTACTCATTACTTATTACTTATTACTTATTACTTATTACTTATTCTCCCAAGCCCTAATTATGGTTCAAACTGTTCAAGCTAAAGAAATAGATCTGCGCTATTTAATCGACCATTTTGGTCTTCAGTTCGTTCGGGAAGAGCAATTTTTCCGAGAATGGCAAGAGAATCTTCCAGAAATTACAGATATACAAAAACAATTATTAGATCAGGTAAGGGAAGGCTATTTTAACTTACTAGAGTATCCTCCTATGCTCGAAGATGTAGTTAGAATGGCAGTGGTTGACCCTATTCTCTTTATCGGCGGCTTTTATTTAGCACCTTTTTATGTTAAATCAGAAGAATCCATAGATTTGCTTGAAGAAGATGATGGTGTTCTCATTAAGGGTCGAATTGATACTTTAGTTTTGCAAAACCGCTTGTGGGTTATGACCATCGAATCGAAAAAAGCTGCTTTCTCCATTGAGGAAGGATTGGCCCAAATTTTAGTTTATATGTTGGTCAATCCCAATACCAAACAACCAAGTTACGGCTTGATTACCACGGGGGGAAGTTTTATGTTCCTCAAATTAGTTAAGGGAGAAAGACCCCAATATGCTACATCCAAGGTCTTTATTACACGCAACCCAGGGGAAAATGAGCTGTATCATGTTCTGCGGATCTTTAAACGTCTAAGTCAAGTTGCGATCGCTTAAACTAGGAGGCAGGAGGCAGGAGGCAGGAGGCAGGAGGCAGAAGGCAGAAGGCAGAAGGCAGGAGGCAGAAGGCAGAAGGCAGAAGGCTACTAGTACTCTGTCAATCAGCAAATGATGGATAAAC
>JAAHHL010000083.1 GCA_010672185.1 Caldora sp. SIO3E6
CAGCTGCTCAGGTAATTGTCCCAAAACTATATGATGTAGCCCTCTCATCGCTGACAGCCGGAGGGTTGTAAAGGCTCTTATTGGTAGCAAAATTAGTGCTACCCAGAAGGTGAGAAGGGTTTCCCAGCTAGCTTCTCCTCTCAAACCCCAAGCGACAGCGGCGGCCAGTAAGGCAATGCCAAAAGAAGTAAACAGTACAATCAGATTAGACCAGCGCAGGATACCCCGGATTAGACCCCAAGCTTGGTGAGACTGATTGATGGCAATTTCTCGCACAATCAGTCCTTTAAATCCCATAGTAGCTGGAATCAGTAGGACGAAAACCCAGGACATGGCGTAGGCATAGTTACCATATCCTTGTGCCCCTAACAAGCGGCTCAAAAGTACGCTGACAACAAAGGACAGACCAATATTGGCAAGTTTGAGACCAGATGTCCCAGCGACGGTTTTTGCCAGACGACTCTGTAGATTCTTCACTACTTAAGACTCCTATGTCGGACTTGATGTCCCCAGACTGGGCGGCTAGGGTAATCAGTAAGTCCTAATGTACTAGCTTCAAGTACTCAAATCTGCAACCAGTTCTGACAGTTTTTTTCTAGCTTAATCAGCTAATAATATCAATCAATCTTTGCCAGTCTTCATGAAAAATTTATATATAGATAATCTTTTTTGTACCTAGTTCAAGGTACTATACTTAGTTAAAATATTGATTTTGCTACGAAAGAAGACTAGTTACACAGGTCACCTTATTCCGCTAACCCTACGGGTATAACGGGAGCTTGAGAAGAGTCAGCTTCCCAACAACAGGTGTCTACCGCATAGAGTCGGCGCATGGAACAGACGTACAAATATTCTCCTAGTTTGTACCTCTAGAGTAAAGTTTTTGAATCTATTCAGCCAGAAGCTTTTCATTTCATATAGCAGAGTAAACACATGCAGGTATTAGTTACAGGATCCAGTGGTTTAATTGGCTCTGAAGCGGTCGAATACTATGATCGGGAGGGCCATCAGGTTATTGGTGTAGACAACAATATGCGAGCTGAGTTCTTTGGGACTCAGGGGGATACTACCTGGAACCTCAAGCGCTTAAAAGAAATTACTGGAAGTTTTGAGCATCATCATATCGACATCCGCGATCGCCAGAGTATTTTTGAACTATTCGAGGCTAAAACCTTTGACCTAATCATCCACTGTGCTGCTCAACCATCCCACGATAAGGCTTGTCAAATCCCACTGCTGGATTTTGAAGTCAATGCTTTGGGCACAGTTAATCTACTCGAAGCCACTCGGCAATATTGTCCAGAGGCAGTTTTTATTCATATGAGCACCAATAAGGTTTATGGGGATGCTCCCAATGAAGTTCCACGAGTTGAGCTGGAAAAGCGCTACGACTACGCCCTACCGGAAGACTACAATGGTATTTCTGAAAATTGCCGGATTGACCGTTGTCTCCACTCCCTCTTTGGTGCATCTAAAACCGCTGCCGATGTTGCGGCGCAAGAGTATGGTCGCTACTTTGGCATGAAAGTGGGCATCTTCCGAGGGGGATGCCTCACTGGACCATCTCACTCTGGAGTAGAACTGCATGGTTTTCTGTCCTACTTAGTGAAAGTAGCAATAACTGGTCGTACTTACAAAGTTTTTGGTTACAAGGGCAAGCAGGTGCGGGATAATATTCATAGCTTTGATGTCATCCAGTCGTTTGAAGCCTTCCGACATAATCCTCGCTCAGGAGAAGTGTATAACCTGGGGGGTGGTCGCGAAAACAGTGTGTCGATCCTGGAAGCTTTCGACATCGTTGAGGACCTGATAGGTAAGAAGGTGAATTGGAGCTATGTAGATCAAAACCGCATTGGAGATCACATCTGTTATATCTCAGATTTGGGTAAGCTCAAAAACCATTTCCCAGAATGGAAAATTACTCGCAGCCTTAGGGACACCTTGGCAGAAATCGTTGCAGCAGAACAGGCACAGTATGCCAATGTTTAACCAGGATACAGATTTTGCTTCTAATCACACCAGCTCTGGTAGCGATCGCAGACTTCTGATATTCGACCTGTTTGTTACTGGTCATCATGCAGAATATATCCTGCATTTAGTTAGATATTGGCACAAACAAAAGTTGTCAGGAACTCTGGATATTCTGGTAGCCCCCCAGTTTCTGCATTTGCATCCGGATGTTGTTAGTACAGCCCTTGATAATGATCAGAGTAAGATCAAATTTTTCACCATCTCTCCGGAAGAGGAAGCTAAGCTCAAAGCTGAAGAGTCCAGCTTACATCGTGTTGTTCGTTCTTTTCAGGAGTGGAATCTGATCCACAAATATGTTAAGCAGCTAAAGCCTACTCAATGTTTATTGATGTATTTTGATTCTCTCCTGTTATCTTTAGCTGCCACAGGAAGATTACCTTGCCCTTTGTCTGGTATCTATTTCCGACCCATATTTCACTACAGCAATTTTTCTGGCTGTACACTTTCGCGACATGAGCGCGTCTTGCAACTGCGGGACAAACTAACTCTACCCCGTCTGATGCGCCATCCCCGTTTTCAGACTTTGTTCTGTCTCGACCCTTTAGCAGTAGAACATATCAATCAACTCAAAACTCATGGAAAAGCAATACCTCTACCAGATCCAGTTCAAATATACAGTGATTCTGATTCTCAAGTAGAGAAACTCAAAGAAACTCTAGGAATTCAACCTAGTAGAATAACTTTCCTCATGTTCGGGGTACCTCAGAAGCGTAAAGGTATTTATCAGTTGTTAGAGGCTATTGCACTTTTGCCCTCTAATCTTTGTCAGAAACTTTGTCTTTTATTTGTAGGACAGAGATACTCAGACCCCCTGATACAAACTCGCAAAGCAGAACTTACTGAAGCTTTACCGATACAGGTGATCAGCCAAGAAGAATTTATTCCGGAGCAAGAGATTCAAAACTATTTTCAAGTGGCAGATGTTATTCTCGCACCCTACCAGCGTCATATTGGTATGAGTGGCATCTTAGTGCGGGCTGCTGCTGCCCAAAGACCCGTACTAAGTTCCAACTATGGAATTATGGGAGAGATCGTGAAGCGATATCATCTTGGAATAACAGTTGATTCAACTGTACCCGCTGAAATTGCCCAAGGTTTGGCTCGATTTTTACTGGAGGCACCGGCAAATTTTTGTGATTTCTCTCAGATGAAAGATTTTGCTTTGCAAAACTCTGCTGAAAAATTTGCCAAGACAATTTTTCAGAGATTGTGAGTTGCTCTCAAAGGTAAGGCGTCAATTAGAACATTGACAAAGGTCTTAAGACAATAGAACCTTCCACGGATATATTATCTAATTTCAGTTCAGCCAATTTTACTATTGTTGCATCGGAAATGATTCTAAATCCTAAAAACTTGAGAATTCCAGGAACAGTGAAGAGATTTCTTTACCATCCTTCATTATACCGTCAAGGAGAGGATAAAAATATTTTTCTCTTCTCAAGTAGACGAGGCGGTTCTACTTTGCTAGCGCAACTGATTTCTTACCAACAAGGTATACGGTATGTTGATCAACCTTTTGACCTATTTCAATCACACACCAAGGCAGGTAAAACTAAACTGCATTATCTTCCCGCCGTACCCAATAGCCAATTTATAGCACTGTCTAGTGAAGAAGAATCATTGGTTAAAGAATACGTTTCCTTACTCCTAAAAGGAAAATTAAAGTATCTGGGTGGTCTTGAGCGCTTTAAATTTCCCTTTTTAGCCAATCGAACCCTGCTAAAAATTTGTAATGCTTCTCCCTTAATTGATTGGTTTAACGCTAACTTTAATATACTAACATGTTATTTGGTAAGGCATCCCATTCCTCAATCATTATCTGTTATGAAAAATCAATGGGGAATAACAGCTGAAGCATATCTTAACAATGAAAAATTTATCGATTCTTTTTTAAATCATGAGCAAGTAAATCAAGCCCACAAAATTCTAAGGGAGGGAACCTACTTTCAAAAAGCTATTTTAAATTGGTGTCTAGAAAATTTAGTCCCTCTAAAATATTGTAGTTCTAATGTATTAAAAATTACCTATGAAGAGCTAGTTTTAAATCCTGCCAACCTAATTCCTTTGATATCGACTAAACTAAATATAGAAGACGGTAAAGAAATAATGAGAAGGGTAGAAAAACCATCACGCTCATCAAAACTTAGTGAACAAAAAGCACGAAAAGCTATATTAGAAGGAGATAAAGAAAAAATTGTCAGTCGATGGATGAAACAAGTCTCGGCTGAGCAACTGAATGAAGCCAAAGTGATTTTAGAATTATTTGAAATAATTGCATATAAAACAGATGATTACTTGCCTGTATCTACACTACTACTTTGTTAAAAAAAGACTGCAAATTTATGCCAAGTTTTGGCAGGTAAAATAAAGCTTATTAGATAATTTATTTAGACATTTTTACTATGTCAAACAATATGATTCATCAAAAACCAATACTCGTTAGCGGTTCTCATCGTTCTGGTTCAACATGGGTGGGGAAAATGTTGGCATTATCTCCATCCGTAGGATACATAAATGAGCCATTTAATTTGGGACATCGTCAACATCATCCAGGGATATGCAGTGCCAAGTTCGATTATTGGTTTACCTACATTACAGATGAGAATGAATCTATTTTCTATAAAGATATTAAAGACACAATTAATTTTTCTTATAAATTAAAAAAAGAATTGGAAGTAATAAAGTCAATAAAAGGAACAGGTCGTATGTTGCTAGATTACTTCAATTTCTCTAGATATAGTCTTACTAATGCTAGACCTCTGGTTAAGGATCCAATAGCTATATTTTCAGCTGAATGGTTGGCTGCAAAATTTGATATGAAAGTTGTCATATTAATCAGACATCCTGCTGCATTTGTCAGTAGTCTGAAAGTTAAGCAATGGTCATTTCCTTTTTCAGACCTCCTGGAACAACAATTGCTGATGCGAGATCATCTATATCCTTTTGAATCCGAAATTCAAGAATATGCTCAACAAGAACATAGTATTATTGAACAGGGAACTTTATTATGGAAAATAGTTCATCATCTAATCATTAAGTATCAAGAAAAATACCAAAATTGGCTATTTATACGACACGAAGATCTTTCCCTGGAGCCAGTAACTATGTTTCAAACTTTATACGAAAAATTGGATTTAGATTTTTCCGAAAGTATTCTGAAGCAAATTAATCAATACAGTGGTTCTGAGAATCCCCTTGAGACATACCAAAGTAAAGCTGAGCTTTTGGCAAAGGATAGTATCAAACGTGATAGCAGAGCAAATATCAAAAATTGGCAAAATCGCTTGAGTCAATCAGAGATAGAGCAAATTAGAAATAAGGTAGAAGATATATCGAAAGTATTTTACTCAGATATTGATTGGGAGTAGCAGATAACGGTTGCTCTTCAACAAAGCTGGTTATCAAATGCTTAGTATGACATTAATTAATTAGACCAAGCCAGGAAATTACCAAGAATGGAAAGTAGTCAATTAGTCAGCTCGTTTATTGTTTGGAAAAAATACCAACGTCGTCCCGAAGTACTCTCACCGCTAATTCAGGCTGAATTAAAATTCTTCCCTCATTGGTTTAGCACTAAGTCCCTGCGTCCCCTGGATTACTGCATCAAGTTGGTAGCCAACATTTATTATATTTTACGACACAAACCTGATTTGATCATTGCTCAGGCTCCACCACTATTCAGCGCAATTCCTCCCTGGCTGATGAAAGTACCATATATCATTGACGCACACAATCCTGTCTTTCAAGGAATGTGGGGTAAGCTGCCCCTGAGTCGATACTTGATGGCTCACGCTAGAGCTGTCATTGTTCACAATCAGGAAATACTTCAGGTAGCAAAAAAAAAATATCCATCTACTCTATTTTTTCCCATTCCTGATCCCATCGAATTTATTCCATCTTTGCCAGAACATCGCCAAGACAAGCAAATACTAGTTATCTGCTCTTTTGATCCTTGGGATGAACCCGTGGACATTTGTATAGACAGTATCAAAGAATTAGCTGACTATACTTTTATTATAACTGCCGACCCTAAAAAATTAACTCCAGAGTTACGCAGACGCCTTCAAGAATGTAGTAATGTTCGTTTGACTGGTTTTTTGCCTACTCAAGATTATCACACTCTCTTATGTTCTAGTTTAGCAGCTCTGGTGTTAACCACTAGCGAAGCAACTCAGCCTAGTGGTGCTTGCGAAGCTTTATCCTCTGATACACAATTAATAGTAAGTAAAACTTCTTTGACGGAAAAACTATTTGGGGAATGGGCAATTTTAGTGGACAACTCAGTAGAATCAATTGTGGGGGCGATTAAATCTTTACAGCCTCAAAATCTAACTCTTGAGAACTACCGCAATCAATGGAATGACTCAGTTCAACAAGAGTTACAAAAACTTCGTGATTACATTGAAGTCAATATCTAGATACTAAAGGGTGGATGGAATTAATGATTAACAAAGGGAAATACTCTATTCTTGGAGTAAACGTAAATGCGGTAGACTACGATTTTGCAGTTGAGACGATTGTTCAAGCTGCTGAACAAAAAATGCCCTGTTCTGTCAGTGCTTTAGCAGTTCATGGTGTAATGACCGGTTTCCTGGATCCAGTACATGGTCGGCGTTTAAATGGTATGGATTTAGTAGTGCCCGATGGCCAACCAGTGCGTTGGGCTCTTTGGTGGCTGCATCAACAAGGCTTACCTGATCGTGTCTACGGTCCCAATCTTACCCTAAGGGTTGCTCAAACTTTTGCTGAACGTGGATTAAGCGTTTATTTGTATGGAAGCAAGCCAGAAATCTTGGAAAAATTTGCTCAAAACTTAACGGATTCCTTTTCTGGACTCAAGATTGCTGGTATGGAACCTTCAAAATTTCGCAAACTGAGTGAGGATGAGCGTCAAAGCCTTGTAAACCAGATCAAAGCTTCAGGGGCAAATGCTGTTTTTCTTGGTTTGGGATGCCCTAGGCAAGAGACATGGGCTTATGAATATCGCAATCTGCTCAACATTCCTATTTTAGCTGTTGGTGCTGCTTTTGATTTTCATGCAGGAACCCTACCGCAAGCACCGCAGGTGATGCAGGATTGGGGTTTGGAGTGGTTTTATCGCCTGATTCAAGAACCACAGCGCTTATGGCGGCGCTACATAATACTCAATCCTCTTTATCTGTGGAATATCTTTTTACAGTATCTAAGATTGAGAAAATTTGAACCGGTTATGCCAGATGGTAGTGAAACAATAGAATCCTATGGATAGCTATTGGAAAGGCAAAAGAAAATTGATGACCAAAAACCGTAAATTACTTGGACGGCGCTCCTTTTTACTGGGCTTGGGAACTTTGACAGGCATAGGTACTTTGGTAACAACCGATAGATTTAGGGGTTGGAGCAACTATATTCAAGCTTTTTTTGATGGCTCGGAAAGAGACTTTGCTGTAGTCGGCGATGCCCCTTTACAGGAAAGAGCTGCGGCTAAAAGACTGATCTATGGAGCATTTACACAAGGTAGTTATGAAACGTTTTCTCAGGATCAACAATTTCAGTCTAGTTTTAGGCAAGAGTGTGCTCTTCTAGTAGCAGGATTCTTTTGGGGACGCATTCATCCTAGTGCAGGGGTTTTTGATTTCAGCAGTACTGACTATTTAGCCAAGTTTGCATCTGACAATCAAATGCTCCTTCAGGGTAGTCCTTTAGTCTGGCATAAATTTAATCCCAAGTGGTTAAATGATAAACTCAGGAATCCCAATACTAACTCCAGCGAGATCAAAAGCATCCTAACCAACTATATTTCAACTGCTGTTGGACGGTATGCTGGACAGGTTCACTCCTGGATTGTTGTCAATGAAGCTGTCAACCCACAAGATGGAAATTCTGAGGGTTTCCGTAACTCCCCCTGGCTGAAGTCATTAGGTCCAGATTATATTGACCTTGCCTTTCGCGCTGCAGCAGAAGCAGACCCCCAAGCTTTGTTAGTCTACAACGATAATGGTTTATGGACTGACTCACCCAAGGGTCAGGCAAAGAAAGCTGCTGTACTCCAGCTACTAGAACGTTTGAAATCTAGAGGAACTCCGGTACAAGCTTTGGGAATGCAATGTCATCTGCGAGGGGATCGCATGGATAAAGTTAACCCCAAAAAGCTGAGAGCCTTTCTTGCTGATGTTGCCGCTCTTGGACTCAAAATCATGATTACTGAACTAGATGTAAGGGATTATAAACTTCCAGAAGATCTTGAGGTTCGGGATCACTTGGTAGCCAAAGCTTATGAAGATTTTTTATCCGTAGTGTTACGTGAGCCAGCAGTGATGGCTGTCATCACCTGGGGATTGAGCGATCGCTACACTTGGCTCTCAAAATTTGCACCACGTCAAGATGGCTTACCAGTTCGACCCCTACCATTGGATGAACAATTGAATCGCAAGTTGGCTTGGAATGCTATGGCTCGTGCTTTTGATCATGCTCCTATTCGATAAAATAAGGCTTTTAGTAGAGGCAGGAGTCTGCAGGGCAGGAAGAGTTCAATAATTGATAATGAACAATGGATAATGGATAATTACCTCTCAGTCAAAGATCAACCTTTAGTTAGTATCGGTATACCAACTTATAATCGACCCCAAGGTTTACGCCGCGCCTTAGAATCTGTTATTAAACAAACATACCAAAATTTGGAAATTATTGTTTCTGATAACTGTTCTACAAAAACAGAAACAGAAATGGTTGTTCGAGAGTTTATGAAAAAAGATGAGCGAATTCAGTATTTTCGCCAAGAGGAAAATATAGGTTTATTTTATAACAAAAAATTTATTTTTGAGGTGTCTCACGGTGAATATTTTACTTGGTTATGTGATGATGATGAGCGCTCTCCAGAATATATCGAAGTTTGTCTGGAGGAATTTAACAAACCAAACGCATCACCTAAGTTGTTACTAGTCAATAGCTTTTCTGAACTAAAAGATCCAGTAAAAGGGAAAGTTTTAGCAGTTGATCAAGGATGTACTACAGTCGGCCTACCTATGATCCAGCGATATCAAAATTACATATCTTCCATCTACAAAGAACAGGCAGCAGTGGGAGACCTAATATATGGAGTGATTAAACGTGAAGCCCTCAGGAAAGCAATGGCTGTTCAACCTAACCTTATTCCCTGGGATCACGTCTTTTTAGCACAGTTAGCTTTGGATGGGGAATTTTACACAATTCCCCAAAGACTGATGCACTCTGCACCAGGAGGTCTCTCCAATTTCACAGCTATGTCCGAAAAAGAAAAGCGGCAGAAAAAGATCAAATCACAGCGAATTGAAGACTTCCTCACCATCAACAAACCTGGTTGGGTGCATGTCATTTGTCTCCGGGGGAAAATCTGGAGTTCAGTGAACTTATCCCTATGGGAAAAGTTACAGTTAATTGCTTGGTCTGACTGGTATTATTTTAAATTTTATTCTTTAAGAAAGATACAGAAAAAGTATCGATAGATAATCCTATACAGTTTAAAAAGGTATATACTCTCAATTCTATAATACTTTACAATAATCCTACAATGAATCAATCATATCTTAAAACTCCAGTAGCATTGATCATCTTCAATCGACCAGATAGTACGGAGAAGGTGTTTGAATCAATTCGCCAAGCTAAGCCCCAAAAGCTTTTCGTTATCGCAGATGGACCTCGTTTAGACAAACCCGGTGAAGCGGAAAAATGCGCAGCTACTCGCACCATTATTGAGCAGGTTGATTGGGACTGTGAGGTTATCAAAAACTATTCAGATGTCAATTTGGGGTGTGGAAAACGTCCAGCAACAGGAATTAGTTGGGTATTTGATCAGGTAGAAGAAGCAATCATTCTGGAAGATGACTGCCTACCTCACCCTACCTTTTTTCGATTCTGTGAAGAATTATTGGAAAAATATCGAGACGAGCCCCAAGTAATGGGTATTTGTGGTAGTAACTATAAAATGGGCGATCCCTCCTATAGCTACTACTTCTCCCGTTACTTCATCTGTTGGGGTTGGGCTACTTGGCGTAGGGCTTGGTGTCATTTCGATTATGAAATGAAGCGTTGGCCAGAGATTGCAGAAACAGACTGGCTTGATAAATTTCTACAAGACAAAAGAATTGTCGAAGATTGGACTATGAAGTTTAACAAAGCTTATCATGGTTCAAGTCGCTCTTTTGCTTGGTCTTATCAGTTGCAATTTGCCTGTTGGCTACAAAATGCTTTAGTAGTTCGGCCTAATGGCAATCTCGTCTCTAACCTAGGCTTTGGTGCAGAGGCAACCCATACAACTGATAGTTCTTCTTCTTACGCTGTTTTGCCTTTTGAGCTAATTTCATTTCCTTTAGAGCATCCACAAACTGTAGTCCGTGATGTAAAAGCTGATAATCTGATACACCAAGATTGGCTCCGACAAAAGAGTCGAATTTATCGTGCCTATAAGAAAATTAGGAAGATACTGAGTAACAAGCTCTAACTAGGGCTTGCTTCAGGAAGTCGTAACTTTCGGGGAAAGAATAGGTGGTAGGTGGTAGGTGAGTTTTGAGGTATTGGTGTTAGGAAATTTCCCAAGTCGGTGCAAAGAAATTGATCCCATCAATGCAAAAACCTTGCACCATTGTCGGTAAATACCTGGTTAAATCAATAATGTTTGGGGTTAAAATCCGGAAAGCTGACAGCTGACAGCTGACAGCTGAAAGCTAAGGACTTATTCAGCAAACCCTAACTATTTGCGAAAAACCCGAAAAATTTTAGCATTAGCAGTATAACTACCTAATTGTTCTGTACCAAAATGAGGGTTTTCTTGGAGAAACTCATCGAATGCCCGTTTCTCCCCCATATTCTTTTTGTCTAAATTTTGTGAATACCAATCGTCGAAGAAAATGATAGCTTGTTCTTGGATCAAAGGGGCACAGAAATTTAGTGCTTCTTTGGCCGACAAATACATATCACAGTCTACCATGATCACACTAGCTTTAGTTAATTGATACTTTTTAACTAAATCTTGATTAAGAGTTTCACTAAACCATCCCTTCACCAAAAAAGTACGGTTCCAATCAATACCTTGCTCAGTTAAAATTTTGCTAGTTAATTCTAAACTAGAGTTGAACTGCCCAGGAAACCAGACACCTCCATCATCATTTATGGCTGTTTCTGGTAGACCTTCAAAAGAATCAAAGCCAAACAGACGAACTTGTTTCAAATTTAATTCTTGGAGAACCTTATGCAGACAAACTATTGATGTACCGTGACAGACACCAAATTCTAGGTAGTCTCCTAGAGTTTCAGGTTTCTGTTTTTCCCCCAATAAAAGAAACGCTTCACGATACTTCTGGGTAATCTCTTTCTCAGGAACAAGTTTATTACTGTAGCTGTCATTTAACTTAACATTCTCAACCCATATTTGAAAACCTTGCGGAGCATAGCTAAGCAGACGTTTCATTACAGACTTCAGTCGCAGTAATTTTATTGATCTTATGACTAGAGCACTGAAGTTGATTCTGAGAGAACTGGTACTTAGTGGAGAACTTTGGGTTTGTTTCATGATATCTTTTCAAAGTGGTGTATAACAGATACAACTGTGTTGGAACCACAGCAGGGCTGGATGCAGTACTCACTCGGCTGCTTTATTATACCTCTTGGGAAAAATACCTTAAACTCTTTCTCGACTCTCAGTTTAATAAGACTCATAATTACCCGTAAGTCCTAGAACACTAGAATCTTAAATTAGGTAGTGGGATGTCACAACTGACCTTATGTATTACAGAGTGATAGTAAGTTAAACTAATTTTGGCTAATGACCTCCAAAGTATAGAGAGGAAACATTGTGGTTAGAGTTCTAGTTACTGGTGCTGCAGGCTTGATTAATTTCAGAATTCCGCAAGATCCACACCCAGATAGATCTATGATAGAAAAAATACTTAAAGAATCTTAACAAAACAAGAGTGACTACACAACAACTACTCACATTAGCCAGCAACTTAGAAAAGCACTTTTGGACTTGGCAAGGGCATCAAATTCAATACACAGTTATGGGTACTGGCAAGCCTCTGGTACTGATTCATGGCTTTGGTGCTTCCCTGGGGCATTGGCGCAAGAATATTCCTGTCTTAGCTGCCTCTGGCTACCGGGTGTTTGCGGTCGATCTCCTGGGATTCGGCGGTTCCGCTAAGCCCCCCTTAGACTATACCTTGGAGCTATGGCAACAGCAGCTGAAGGACTTCTGGGATACTCAGATTAAAGAACCGACGGTGTTTGTTGGTAACTCCATCGGTGCTCTGTTAAGTCTGATGTTGGTGAGTAATTATCCCGAAATTACTGCTGGTGGAGTCTTAATTAACTGTGCCGGTGGACTGAATCATCGTCCTGATGAGCTGAATCTGCCTCTAAGGTTAGTGATGGGAGTCTTTACTAAGTTAGTAAGTTCCAAGACCTTAGGACCATTTTTGTTTAACCGCATTCGCCGAAAATCCAACCTCCGCCGCACCCTTAGCCAAGTCTACTGCACCCCAGAAGCAATTACAGAAGAACTAGTGGAGATCATTTACCAACCTTCTTGTGATCCTGGAGCTTCAGAGGTATTTGCCTCGGTGCTCACTGCTCCTCCCGGACCGACTCCCAATTCACTATTACCAAGAGTAAAGCATCCTTTACTAGTGATTTGGGGCGAAAATGACCCTTGGACACCAATTACTGGTGCCGCGATTTACCAACAGCACCGGGAAGCTGGTCAGGATATTGAGTTTTTCCCCATTCCTCAAGCTGGTCACTGTCCTCATGATGAGAAACCCGATGCTGTAAATCCGATCATACTTGATTGGTTATCAGGTATTGGTCATTAGTTGTTGGTCATTGGTCATTAGTCATTGGTCATTAGTCATTGGCACAAATAACAAATAACAAAAGACAAATAACAAACCCTAATTATGCGCATTGGTGTTGAAACCTTCACTCTTAATAAAAAGTTCCCCTTAACTATCAGTCGTGGTACTACATCTCAATCAACTAATGTCTTGGTAAGACTAGAGCAGCAAGGTATAGAAGGTTGGGGTGAAGCCTCTCCCTTTTCCCTCCTGGGTAGGGATGGGGTTAAACATATCTGTACCACTGAGGTGATTTTTGAGGCACTAGAGACAGTTATACCAATGCTGGAGGTATTGAACCCTTGGGAGGGACAGAAAATTGAGCAGGTGCTAGGGGAGGCAGAAGTCCCTTCAGCGGTTTGGGCATCAATTGATCTAGCTTTGCAGGATTGGTTGGGAAAACAAGTAGGATTACCGCTTTGGCGATTGTGGGGATTGAATCTTCGCCGGATCGTGCCTACGGCGGCAACAGTGGGAATCAATAGTCCAGAGGGAGCAAGACAGCGAGTACGAGACTGGTTGCCTGTGACTGGTGGGGGTGTACTGAAAATCAAATTGGGTTCTCCTGAGGGAATTGCAGCGGATCAAGAAATGCTACTAGCAGTTCAGGAAGAAGCACCAGAAGCTGAGTTGAGTGTAGATGCCAATGGGGGTTGGAGTCTAGATGAAGCAGTGAAAATGTGCAACTGGCTGGCAACAAAGGGGGTTAAACACGTAGAACAACCTTTAGCAGCAGGACAAGAAGAACAATTGCCCATATTGTATGAGCGATCGCCTTTACCAATTTTTGTCGATGAAAGCTGCTTCAATAGCTTT
>JAAHHL010000830.1 GCA_010672185.1 Caldora sp. SIO3E6
TTGCGAAATTTCTTCCACAACAGGCGCAACCATGCGACAAGGACCACACCAGGGAGCCCAAAAATCTACTAAGACGGGAAGCTGACTGTCAAGTACGTCTTGTTGAAAGGTACTGTCTGTTGTTGCGGCTACGGCTGTTGACATGTGGAGAAAATCCTTGCTGGAACTATTCTATATGTTTAAAAATTTTACCACAGCGAAAACATAGGTTCTCAGCAGGCGGGTAGAAATAAGCGCCAATGGATAATGCCGGTTTTAAAGGCGTCAAATTGTTATCTGGCAAGCATCTTGGCTAAACTCATCTTGGTAAATTTACTTTAATTTTTTTTCATTTTCCTACTTAAAAGTATACATTTAGATACAAATTGCTTCAGAGCAATCTATGCTATTGACCGATTTGACCGACTAAGGAATAATCTGAAAAAAGGAACCGCCCGAGCGTAGTCGGGCGGAGTGTGGTGTGAGGAGTGAACGGAAACATTTGTCTCCGCTTTCTCTATTGTAAGCGAGAGCTTAAATTTTTCCAGTCTTGCACTAACTAATGCTGCATTTTTGATTGAATGGCTACAAACTGGGAAGGGAATGCTTGTTAAGCTAAACTCTTTTGTCAGAGCGCAGTGTGAGTAGAAGGGAAGGAGTAATACTCTCTACTGGCGTGACACACCTAAAATGGTGGGGAGAGAAACGGGTTTTGAAGTAATAAGTAATAAGTAATAAGTAATAAGTAAGATATAAGTAGAACTTATCATATCGGTTATAATGCCTATAAATCTATATCTACTCATCACTCATCACTCATTACTCATTACTTCGTATTCCACATTTTTAGGTGCATCACGGTACTCAACTTCCCCATGAGCTTATTTACCCATACCTAACTGCTGTGCTTTCTGGTAAACTTTCCCTTCTGTCAATAGAGATGGCGCAATCACCACTTCAACTTGTTGCATCTCTTTGAGATTTTTGGCACCCAAAGTACCCATACTGGTTTTCAAGGCTCCCACGAGATTGTGAGTGCCATCGTCAAGTTGTGCTGGTCCAGTGAGAATTTGCTTTAATGTGCCAGTGTTACCTACTTGGATACGGGTTCCACGGGGGAGCACAGGAGAAGGGGTTGCCATACCCCAGTGAAAACCTTGCCCTGGCGCTTCTTTCGCACGAGCAAAGGGGGAACCAATCATGACACCATCAGCACCACAGGCAATACATTTGCAGATGTCACCACCCGTAATTAGACCTCCATCAGCAATTACTGGTATATATTTACCAGTTTCTTGGTAGTAATCGTCTCTAGCAGCGGCACAATCAGCTACAGCGGTTACTTGGGGTACTCCTACTCCTAAAACGCCACGAGAGGTGCAAGCTGCACCGGGACCAATACCCACTAACACTGCCGCAGTACCTGCTTTCATTAAATTGAGGGCAACTTCGTAGGTTACGCAATTGCCCAAAATCACAGGTAAGGGCATTTCTTGGCAAAACTGAGCCAAGTCTAGAGGAGTTACTGATTGGGGTGAGAGGTGAGCAGTGGAAACCACTGTAGCTTGCACTAAACATAAATCAGCACCAGCAGAAGCTACAATTTCACCGTATTGACTAGCGCCTGCTGGGGTTAGACTTACAGCTGCAATCCCTCCTTGAGCTTTAATTTCCTGAATCCGCTGAGTAATTAATTCTGGCTTAATTGGTTCGGCATACAACTCCTGCATTAGGGAAACAAACTCGGACTTTCCCACCGAAGAGATACGTTTGAGTACTAAGGATGGCTCAGTATAGCGGGTTTGAATACCTTCTAGGTTGAGAACTCCTATTGCTCCCAACTGAGAGAGTTGAACTGCCATTGATACATCAACCACGCTATCCATCGCACTGGCAATGATCGGAATTTCCCGTTCTATATTACCTAGACTCCAGCGAGTATCTGCCAAACTGGGGTCGAGTGTACGTGGTCCGGGAACTAGTGCAATTTCATCGATGCCGTAGGCTCTGCGAGCTGTTTTACCTCGCCCAATTTGAATATCCACGCTTTTTGTCTATTCCCAAGGTTATTTAAGCTAGGGTATCAAATTGCGGGGGAATTGGTCATTAGGTTTGAGGTTTTAGGTGAAACAGCTCCAAAGAGTTATCTGTTTAGTTAGTTCTAATGTACTCACCTAGCTTGCCGCGAAACCAACTTTTCAATATTCGCTTGGGTTTGCTGTAATAGCTGCTCTCGACTGTTTGCTGCTTTAGTAAGGGTTGGAACTAAGTTACGAGCTTGCAATGCCATGTGAAGCTGTAACTCAGCGACATATTCACTTATATCTTCCTGAAAAATTTTGCTTGGGGCTTGAGTAGAATTAAAGGTCAAAATGTTCTCCTTCCCTTTCCCTGGGCTGTATATCAAAGTCAAGAGCGGCGATCACTCACATTGATAGAAGTTATCACAGCCATCTTGCAATCTTTATGATTTCGCAATGAAGTTTAAAATTTTTAGTATTTCTAGATGAAGAAAGGTAAATTTTTGTTAGATAAGGTTATTTTTAGATTAAATTTGTTGCTTATGTGATATAATGAAATGTTTAATAATAAAAATTAACTCTTCCACACCACCAGTAAAACACCACAAATAATCAAACCCAAGCCAATGACACGACTTAGGGGAATTGCTTCTCGGAAGAAAAAATAGCCTATAAGCACTGAGAAAATATAAACCATTGCTACTGAAGGACCAGCCACACTAAGATTAACTCGCGTCAGCAACAAAATGTAAGAAATTGCTCCCAATCCATAACAGCATAGACCTGCCACCACGGCGGGGGTGGTGACCATACCAACAATATGACCGAACACATTAGTCGCGTTTACCTTACCTAACTGTAGAGCTCCAGTTTTGAGCAAGAATTGTCCAGCAGCACTGGTTAAGATTGAAATAAGGAAAAGTCCTAATTCTGGTGGAGTCACAAATATCTCACAAATACTATCTTCGTTTAGCTTCTATAGTTTACAGCTAGTTTCGACTGAGCCGGAGTTAGTTCCTATAATTAGAGCTAAAGCCCTGTACCCTTGTGGGCAGGGTGTGTTTACCAAATAAATTTTTGTGGATCTGATTTTTGTAGGTATTATATGACAAGCACTACCCAATCTTCCTACACTGAAGAGCAAATTTCCGCTTGGCTGCGGGGTTTGTTCACGATCGCTTGGGCTGATGGTCACTTTGATCCAGAAGAGCAAGAGGTGTTAGCTCAACTAACTCACGAAGAACTATCTTCTGCCAGTGATTTGCAATCTCTTGAGCAGCGAATTTCCCCTGAGGAATTAGCAGCGGCTTTAGGTAAAGACCCAACAACGGCGGAGAATTTTTTAAGAACTGCTGTGATGGTAGCCATTGCTGATGGTGTCTATTCCAGCTCTGAAGCAGATGTACTGTATGAATTTTGTGAAGCTTTAGGGCAGAAGATCGAAGCTCTCGAAGCCTTGCGACATACGCTTTATGAGGGTGAAGTAGTCGAGGACTCCGATGCTGCTGGTACTTTGCCTCAGCCACCAAAAGCTCTAACCCATCCAGATGCTCTCAAACCTGTAAGGGAATGGTTAGATGGCATGGAAATGCATGACCCACGGGTGGCAAGATTCCTGTGTAAAATGATTCCTGATCAATGTCCCTTTGAACGAGATGTGAAGCTATTTGGTCACAAGGTTGTTCATATTCCCCCGATGTGTAAGCTGAATCCTCTCTATGAACAGTTGGTAGGATTGCGCTTTCGGGCTTTATCCTATTTAGCTGATGAGCAAGGGGAAGATGTTTCTAAGTATTTTTCTTCATAGTGTCTGAAGGCAGGAGGCAGGAGGCAGGAGGCAGGAGGCAGGAGGCAGAAGGCAGAAGGCAGAAGGCAGAAGGCAGGAGGCAGAAGGCAGAAGGCAGGAGGCAGGAGGCAGAAGGCAGAAGGCAGGAGGCAGGAGGCAGAAGGCAGAAGGCA
>JAAHHL010000831.1 GCA_010672185.1 Caldora sp. SIO3E6
AACGAGAGTAAATAAATAGATGGAAAAAAGACCACGGTCGCACCCTCCATCAAATCAACTGTTCGCTCTAGAGTAGCATTGAATTCTTTTAGTTGATTGGCGTAGACCTCTAAAGAGTCCATTACTTGATTATAACGGTGAGCTATTTTGCCTACCTCAGTAAACGGCTCCTCCGGCACTCGCAAGCTAAAATCTTTGGTTTCTGCCTGCTTATCCATTACTTGAAACAGTTGATAAACTTCCGTTTTAGCTCGATGTTGGGAAACATTCAAACCCACTTCTTCATCTTCAAGAGAAACCCGCAGAGGGAAAAAGCGATTGGTAATCGACAGCAACAGATAAGTTAGACCAAAGGCCCAGACAAAAGCAACAATAATCCCCAACAACTGCACTAACAGCTGGCTATACCGACTCAAACCGGTTCCCAGTATCTCTGGGTCACCAAACCAAGCCACCGCCAAGATGCCCCAAACTCCTGCCACTCCGTGAATCGCTACTGCATCTACTCCATCATCAATCTGCCAGCGTTCAATCCAATAGTTAGCAAAGAGCATCACTGCTCCACCAATAGCACCAATAAGTAAGGCTTCGGGAGTCTTGACGGCATGACAGGAAGCAGTAATCGATACCAACCCAGCAATCGACCCGTTAATTAATAATTCCACCTCTGGCAGCTTGCGCTGAAACCAACCGATCGCTACGGTAGTTAACATGCCACCAGCACCGGCAAGGATAGTATGGACAATAATCCCAGGAATTTGCTCATTTAAGGCTAAGGTACTACCACCATTAAAGCCCAACCAACCCAACCACAACAGCATCACCCCTAGGACAGAAAAGGGCATATTAGAGCCGTGGATTTTTTGCGCTCGCCCACTACTAGTAAATCTACCAGTACGAGGGCCAATAACCAACAAGGCTGCTAAAGCAACCCAGCCCCCAATACAGTGAACCACTGCCGAGCCAGCAAAATCAATAAAGCCCAGCTTCCCCAACCAGCCAGTCAAGCTTCCTGTCTCAGCACCATTCCAAGCCCAATGACCAAAAAGAGGATAAATAATACCGGAAACTAACAGGGCAATGAGCAGGTAAGCACTGAAGCGCAATCGTTCTGCCACTGCTCCTGAGATAATAGTAGTGGCAGTACCACAAAACATGGCCTCAAAAATAAAGAAAGCGGCTAGTTTGGGGTCAGCATCCAAATCCAGAAAGAAACCTTTGTTTCCAATCCATCCAGCCCAAGAGGCTCCAAACATCAGAGCATAACCAAATGCCCAAAACAAAATTACTGAGATACCAACATCCGCCAAATTTTTGACGGCAACATTGATGCTGTTTTTCGAGCGAGTTAGCCCTGACTCCAAACACATAAAGCCCGGTTGCATCAGGAAGACCAAACCAGCACAAGCCAGGAGCCAGACAATATCATACATGTGTAGTTCTTGATACAGAATAACCCATCTCCCCTATACATATCAAAATCTAGCTATCCGGGACAGTCACCTAAGGAATGGAGAATTAGGAATTGGGAATTGGGAATTGGGAAAAATATAGGTGTTATTGAGCGCGATCGCAATGCAAGATGTTCGTAGGGCTTTTGGCCTATCTGGTAAAATGTCCAACATAAGGGAATTATATGTGCCGAATGTGTTTCTTGAAAGCGCCCGACGGGCGGCGCGCCACCCGCTACGAATGAAAGAAACTACCTCCTACCTCCTTCCTTGGCACCTTGGAGCCTTCTTTCCTCCTACCTTCTTTCCTCCTATCTCCTCCCTCGCCTCCTGCCTCCTGCCTCCTGCCTCCTGCCTCGTGTTTCTTCAGAGCGCCCGACGGGCGGCGTACCACCTGCTATAAAAGGAAAAGCCAGTCAACTCCTCTTCCCTCCTGCCTCCTGCCTTCTGCCTCCTGCCTCATATTTCTTGAAAAATGAAAATTGATGATTTTCCAAACTACAGCAACAATTGAAGACCTCTATCGAGTTCCAGAAAATGGCAAAGCTGAGTTAGTCAATGGAGAATTAGTAATTATAGCAGCCACCGGCTTCCTACCTGGGTTTGCTGGGGGCGAAATCTACAGCAGCTTGCGAGACTACAGTCTGAAAACTCAACGAGGCTACAGTTTACCTGATAATGTCGGATATCTCGTCAATTTACCACCCTACCAATCAGTCCGTGTTTGTTGGCAGTCGTCTACTAAGGGTTGGCAAGAATTGGTTACTGATTTACCCAAACGCTCTTCATTTAGTCCTGATGCAGGATTTTTTACAGGGAGGCTCCCTGCTAACCTGGGAAGGTTTCTGGAAGGAGCGCCAATTTTAGCAGTAGAAGTCAGAAGTGAAAACGACTATGGGGAAACCGCTGAGCAAGAGATTGCTAAAAAACGGTTAGATTATTTTGACGCCGGGACTTTGGTTGTTTGGGATGTGGATGTTCTACGAGGAGAATTAGTTAAGGTATACCGGTCGAGTACGCCATTTCATCCTAAAGTTTATCACCGGGGAGAGATTGCGGAAGCAGAGCCAGCTTTGCCTGGTTGGAAGATAGAAGTAGAGCAGTTGTTTCCACATTTTACAGATTTTAATAACTCTACTGAGAGCTATGAGCAATATAATCAAATTTAGGAGCAGCTTACTCAATATATCGATAGCCAAATCTCAAAAACGAATGACGAGATTGACCCGACACCAAAAGAGTTACAGCTTTATTTAGAGTCTAAAGCTGATGCCTTGAGAAAAGTTAAAAATCATGTTTTAAATAGTGAATTACCTAAAACTGAGACAGTGATATATGGCTTATTGAAGAGAGATTTATCAGTTTACTTGCCAGCACATTTAGGATTAGCTAATTTCCAGAAAGTTCTAGCTCTAAATATTCTAGAGAAACAAAGGCAGGGAAAGAACCAAGAAGCGAAGGAGATGTTAGAAGTTTCGTGGAGAATTAGTCAATCCCTTCAAAATAGCAATACTCTAATCGGTCAACTAGTTGCATTGATTATAGGGCAGTTTGAAGCAGGAGTGATTCGCAAGGTTGATAACCTCTCACCTGAGTGGCAAGAGCGTTTACTTGCACATGATTATTGCTTATCTCGACAAAGTGCCAAACCGCCGTGGAATTAATTCCACGGCTAATAAATTAAGTCCACTTAAGTGGACTTGAGCTATTAGACAGGGGTTTCAACCCCTGGCGGGTTATCGCAATTGATGCCAGCTTAATGAAAGGTAGGTTACTTGTCTTGACTATCACCATTCTCAATATCACACTCTCAAAAGTGTGGACAGGTCAAGTGTGGGGACAAAGTGATTCAGAGACAGAGATTAAAACTTACATTGAACAGCTCACAACTAGTCCAGATTGGCAGGTTCGCTCTCAGGTAGCTAAAGCCTTGGGGAAATTTAGCCAAAACCCGAATACTATTATCCCAGTTTTAATTGATGCTCTAGAAGACCAAGATGAAGTAGTGCGCTTGAGAGCCACCTTTTCCTTGATGGAAATTGGTCTTCCTGTAGTGCCGGAACTCATTGAGGCTCTGGAAACTGAGAATGATTCAGCTCGTGCTAGTGTAGAGTATGCCCTAAGACGTATGGGTATGGATGCAGCACCAATCTTATCGAGTGCTTTAAGCAGTTCTAATAGTTGGTAAAAGTATAGTCAAATATAGACAGACTGAATTTCATTTCAGAAATTCCTTTCACTTTCACTTTGAGAGATTAATTCTCCTGGGGTGAACTACACACCTCTCTATCCCATAGCGAGTAAACGCATTTGGGAATGCTTTTCTGAGAATATTGTAGGAACCCATTACATCGGATTGACAGAGAAATCCTCCATCTGTACGATATAAACCTCGCTTGATTCTTTTTCCTGAAAACACTGGTTTTTCAGTTATCTGTCCATAAACTGGGAGCGGATCATTATTGAAAAAGTTAGAAGCACTAGTATAGGATTCTTCTTG
>JAAHHL010000832.1 GCA_010672185.1 Caldora sp. SIO3E6
TCGGAAATAATTGGGTTAAAGTTACTAAATCTCTGGATCTTCCTGAAACACTAGGACGTTTAGTTGGCTGGCTGATAGCTGCTGGGGTATTAAATCTTGAACTAGAAGCTGATGAAGAGCTAGGGCTGTGGTTAGAGTGATCCTCAAAGATAAATTGTGGACCATTTTGGCCTAACTCAATGCGATCGCCTGAAACTAGCTTCTGACAACCTTGCACAAGCCGTCCATTAAGATAAGTACCATTGGCACTATCGAGATCGCAGATTTCCCATTGGGGTAAGCCATTTTTCTGAGATAAGGCGGAGCGAATTGCTAGATGACGCCGTGATACGATTGTATACTGACGTTGATCTAAAACAATGTGACAGTTGGGGTCTCGTCCGATCACTATCTCTTGATTGTTAGAGATTGTATACTCTAACAATGGCAAGCCTGGTGTACTACCAGTAGACAACTGTTTCAAATATCCTTTGTAGAGTTGACCAGTCACGCTTAGTTGTTGGTTTTTGTTTGTTGGTTGTTAGTTGTTGGTTGTTAGTCGTTAAAAGGAGCTGAGGAAAGCGGGTGTGGGGTGTAGGGAACCCCCATCTTAAAAACAAGAAATAACAAATAACAAACCATGACTGGTAGATTTTGATGGCATGGTTAGGAAGATTTCCCCTTTTTCTGGTTAGCTTCCTAAAAGCGACAAGTTGTTTAATAAACCTCTTGGGTGAAGTCAGAAACCGCTAAATCTGAACAATTCAAGGGTTTTAGTTTATTGATTTGCTCTAGCGTCACGAACTGCTGCGTAAAAAGAGAACCCCCCTAAAGGAATACTCGCTGTCAGAATAATACCTGTAATCAAGGAGCCTAGTTGGGGTTCTCCGGAAGATAGTTCAAAAATTGAACCAACAGCAGCAATACCCGCAATGCAAGAAATCGACAAAAACAGGGCACTTTTTGGGGTCATCATAATTGGTAAAAATACCTTAGGTAATTGGTTTAACTGCTTGGCTGGAGAAGCCATACTTTTTGAGTTCTGCTGTCAAAGCGAGACTATTGTCCACTCGATCAACGAACATTATGCCCTTGAGATGATCCATCTCATGCTGAATGACACGAGATAATAACTCTTTTGCCTTTAGGGTTTTCGGGTGTCCGTTTTCATCTTTGTAGGCAACTTCGATCACATCTGGACGTTGAACATCTAGGTAAACTCCTGGAATGCTCAAACAACCTTCTTGAGCATCACACAGAGTTTTGCCGAAGCTCTTGATCACAGGGTTAATTAAAATCAGAGGGGGGTTTTCGGGGTTTTCCGGTTCGCAGTCAATGACAATAATCTGTTTATTGACTCCTACCTGAGGTGCAGCCAAACCAATACCTTCAGAACTGTACATAGTTTGCAGCATTTGCTCCGCCAAATGCCGGATACTTTGATCCACCTTAGCCACCCGCTTAGCAGGCTGACGGAGGACGCGATCGCCCAAATAATGGATCTTTAAGGGGGGATTTTTTAATTTTTTCTTTTCGACGAGAACTGGAGCAGGCATAGTTGATTAAGGATGAGTGCAGTTAGAGTTTTAATTGTAGTTTCCCTTAATACTCATCATAATCTAACAATCGGTTAAGTTAGTGGAAATTGGATAGCAGAGAATGTGGTAACTACTGGAGATTAGGGTATATTCTCCCCCGTCAGATCTGAGGTGGGATGAGGGGTATTACCCGTTCCTAATTCCTTAGCGATATGATCTGATAGTTGAAAACAGTCCAAACTCAGTCAAATGCGATCGCAATGGGAATGCTTGCTACAAAATCTTGGTGAATGGCAAGGTTCATTTACTCGGTTCTCACCGGATGGGGAACAATTGGAAGATACCCCCAGTATCTTGCACCTGGAAGCAGTGAAGGATAATCAAACCGTTCTTCTGACTCTGCGGCGTTTTCCACTGAATCAGCCAGAGTCAGAACAAGTTCTCGAATTCACTGATGTTGAGCAAAATCTAATGTTTTGTGAAACTGGTGCTTTTTCTCGAGGTTCGACGCAATGGATACCATTTTCCCAATTTTGGGCAGAATTTGCTTTGATCGAAGGTAATCGTCGCCTGCGTCTGGTGCAGATGTTTAATCAGGCTCATCAGTTATCGCGGCTAACCTTAATTCGGGAGAAATTAGCTGGCACAGATGTACCAGAACGTCCAGCATTGACTTGGGAGCAACTTCTAGGAGAATGGCAGGGGGAAGCGATAACCATGTATCCGGATTTACGCTCTCCTGAGACTTATTCCACTCACCTTAAACTCCAGCAACAGGATCATAACCATCTAGTACAACAGCTTACCTTTGGTACTGGAACATCAGTTCGCACCCTTACTTCTACTGCTAGGATAGATGGTTCAATACTCCACTTTGACCAGACAAGCTTACCGGTTCAAGTCTTACTGCTACCAGATGGTGCATCCTCCAACTGCCCAAGGGAAGTCAAACCTGGTCACCGTTTTGTGCTAGAAGTAGGTTGGTTATATCAACCAGACCATCGCCAACGATTGATTCGCAGCTACAGCGACAAGGGAAAATTTGTAAGTCTGACTTTGGTGAAAGAGGAAAGAGTTAGAAAATTTTAGGGAGACAAGGGAGACAAGGGAGATAAATCTTCTTACCAATTCCCAATTCCCAATTCCCAAACAACAAACAACAAACAACAAACAACAAACAACAAACAACAATCTACTTTCTTTGACGAGGTGAGATTGGCAAGGACTCTGAGACAGCTGTTTTGAAGGGATATAGTCGTTCCAAGCTGAGAATCAGTAAAAATACTAAGAGCTGAATTGGCCAAGGCGCCATCGCAACTCCACAGATCAAGCACAAGATGGCACTGCCAACTGCAAGAACACGGGGAACTTCGTGAGAAGCTCGTAGAAACAAGAAGATGCTTCCTACGGCGCCCAGGAGAAGAATCAGGGAAATTGAAAGCATCTCGATTACCTCTAAAATAAAGAAAAAGGAATCAGAGGCTCTCACTAGAACTTATGATGACTGTCAGAACCCCTCACCGTTTAAACGGTAGCACTTTCTAATTGGGTAAACTTGTAAATTTAATCACAAAAGCTAATTTGTTACTAATCTTTGCATAACTTTGCGTTTGGCATTGCAGCCAAGATTTATTAAAAGTTTGGAGCATCTATGATGTGCAATAGAGCAACGACAAATCAATACTTTTAGCTGTTTTTATGTCCCCACACCTCCCACACTTCCCAGACCTTTTTTTCCTTTCCCTATGATTTACGTTTCGTAACATAGTTCGCTGTATCCTATATAGGAGTCAAGACGCTTGCAGCGTTAAAATTTTAATCCCTAACCAGGAGTGTGCATGTGACCAACTCAGTGATTAATAAACTGCGCCTTAATCTATCGGTAGGGGCAGCTAAAACCGTAACCTCTCTAGTGCGGTTATTTCGCTTGGGAGCAGCAAGTGTTTTGCCAGGGGAAATTGCTCGTCGTCTGCAACCAGAAATTTTGCCTCTATTGTTGGAACAAGTGAGGCGAGGGGTGATTCTCATCGTCGGTACTAATGGAAAAACTACCACCTCTCTGTTGTTACGCACTATCCTGGAGAATCAGGATTGGCGAGTTGCTCACAATACTACCGGTGCCAATTTAATTAATGGTTTGGTAACCGCACTTCTAGAAAACACCAATTTGATTGGTCAACTAGATGCAGACTACGCCATTCTGGAAGTTGATGAGAATGTGTTGCCCCTATTACTGCAAGATTGTCAACCTCAGTTCATCTTAGGCTTAAATTTGTTTCGTGACCAACTAGACCGGTATGGAGAAGTGGATACCATTAGCCAAAGGTGGCAACAGGCAATTACTCCCCTACCAACTGAAACACTAGTAGTGTTAAATGCCGATGACCCCACTCTCTGCCACCTAGGTCAACAATTACCTCAAAAAGTCCGA
>JAAHHL010000833.1 GCA_010672185.1 Caldora sp. SIO3E6
TCTCATACTCTACAGGCGCACACCTATTCCATTATGTAAATAATACCACATTCATCAAGCGATCGCGCAGTAATTTATACCAAATCCGGTTACAATAGAGCCGTTTTGAGCAAACCGTGAAATCTTGCTCTGGGACGTTTCATGAAACGTCTCTACAATGTGGGCATAGCGGGTATATCGATACCGGATTTGGTATTAGAACCAATTTAATCACTTTTCAAGAAACAAGGCAGTCTCAATGAAAAAATTTTCACCACCAGGTGATGAAAGTTGACTGTTGACGGTTGACGGTTGACGGTTGACGGTTGACGGTTGACGGTTGACGGTTGACGGTTGACTGTTGACGGTTGACGGTTGACGGTTGACTGTTGACGGTTGACTGTTGACTGTTGACTGCTGCCTACTCTCAAGTCAGACTCTCATAAACTTTCACCTCACAACGTTAAGATGAAAACTCTGGTGTCTCCGCGTCCCCGCGTCTCCGCGTCTCCGTGTCCCCGCGTCCCCGCGTCTCCGCGCCGCGTCTCTTTCAAGAATGTTGGGTTTCGTTCCTCAACCTAACCTACGCTAGAAAAGAGCAAGAACTAACAATTTTTGCCAAAAATAAAGAAGACAAGGATCAAATCCCTATTTAGATTTTAGGTTAGTCCCAAACCTCGACATGGTGATTAAAAGTCTTAAAAACCTTTTGCCAAACGATAAACCAGCACTTGCGCGATCGCCTGATACCTCCCGTCGTAATCAAGCAGTGAGAATGATCACCGGGGTTACTGTTCTTCTTGCTGGTTTCTGTGCTTACTATAGCTATCGAGCTATTCGCAGCTTTACTTTAGAAAATGTTAAGCAGAATGCACTCCTAGAAGTTAAGCAAGGAGTGGATGATATTGACAAATGGTTGGCGAGACTGCGGGAACGGGTGGAAACCCTAGCCTATACCCCCACTATACAAACCTTAGAATGGTCAAAGGCTGAACCTTACCTCCAACTTGAACTCCAGCGTCAAAGGAATCCAGCCTTAGAATGGGCAAAGTCGGGAATTTACATCAAACCTAGACTTGATGACCAAACGAATTTCTTCAAATTTACCCTCATTGATGCTAAAGGCTATCGTATTGGCAATACTTCAGTTGGAGATAAACCTGGTAATCTAAGCGATCGCCAATACTTTCGACAGGCTATTGCGGGAAACACCTACTCTAGTGACGCGATTATTTCTCGGAGTACAGGCTTTGTCCAGATTAATATTGCTACCCCCATTTGGTCAATGCCATCCCCGGCAGATTCTGCCTCAACTTCACCCAATCAACCAATTGGAGTCTTTGCCGGGTCTGTCAAAATAGACCGGGTTACTGAAGTTATACAACAGTTAAACTATGGCAAGGGAAGCTACGCTTTTGCTCTGAATTCCGAGGGACAGGCAATGGTTCACCCAGACCCCTCCCTAGTCTCTACTCGGGAAAAACCGGCTCCTAGTCTGCTTCAGTCTAATCAAGGGGATTTAGCAGCAGTAGCTCAACGCATGATCCAACGCCAAAAAGGTATTGAGATGGTTCGCCTTGATGGTAAGGTGCATTATATTGCCTACCTGCCTTTAGAGGAAGCCAACTGGTCCATTGGTTTAGTTATTCCCCGTACCGTAATTGAGGGTCAGCTATTTCCCCTGAATTTAATTGTCTTAATGGTGGCTATCTTGACCATTACCATTATCTTAGTCTTATGGCGTGTTCATGTGATTGAACAAGCCCAATTGCACAAGTCGAAGGCAGATGCAGAAGCCATTGCCGAAGCCGCATCTGCTGCCAATCGTGCCAAGAGCGAATTCCTCTCCCAAATCAGTCATGAATTGCGCACCCCTCTCAATGGCATTCTTGGCTATGCTCAAATTCTCCAACTTAACCAAAATCTTAGTAACCAACAGCTTAAAGGTTTAAATATCATTCACCAAAGTGGTAATCACCTGTTGATGCTGATCAATGATATTCTTGACCTAGCGAAAATCGAAGCCCGCAAGTTAGAATTATTCCCTACTACCATTAACCTCTACGAGTTTCTGAGCTATATAACTTCTATTATTCAAATGCGAGCCGCTGAAAAGCATATTCTCTTCAACTACCATGCTGCTCTAGAGTTACCTACCCAAATTGAAGTAGATGAAAAACGGTTAAGGCAAATCCTGCTTAATTTGTTGGGTAATGCGGTTAAGTTTACTGATACAGGTTCAGTCACTTTCTGGGTGAGAATGTTACAGCTACAAGGCACAACCGTCACTCTCCAGTTTGAAATTAGTGATACCGGTGTCGGGATTCAGGAGCAACATCTAGCATCTATCTTTGCTCCCTTTGAACAAGTCAGAGAAGGAAAGCACCATCGAGAGGGAACCGGTTTAGGTTTAGCAATTACCCGACAACTAGTAGAAAAAATGGGGGGAGTGCTACAGGTGGCAAGCGAGTGGGGTAAAGGCTCGAAATTTTGGTTTGAATTAACCTTTCCCATTGTTGCCATAGAGTATGATCATGTTCTGGTAACCAATCAAGCGATCGCTAACAATGTTCAGCATCAAGAAGTCTCCACCCTACCTCTGATTCCACCACCCTTGGAGGAATTAAACATGCTCCATCAACTTGCCCAATTCGGCAATATGCAAAAGATTTGGGACTATGCCAATTACCTAGAGAGCTTAGACCAAAAATATCAGGGTTTCGCCCACCAGGTTAAAGATTTTACCGATAAGTTTGAAGATGAGAAAATTATTGAGTTTGTTGAGCAGTATCTTTATTAATGGATAATTGCTAATTGCTAATTGATAATTGATAATTGATAATTGCTAATGGTTAATGGCTAATGGTTAATGGCTAATTGCTAATTGCTAATTGATAATTGCTAATTGCTAATTGCTAATTGCTAATTGCTAATTACTCAAGAAAATGAATTATGCACTCTCTAATCAAGCAAATAGTAATTTTCATAATTCCACTATTCTGATTATTGATGATCATCCCCATAATTTGGGTGTTGCTGTTGACTCGTTATCTGAATTGGGGGCAACTGTAATTGTGGCTCGGAGTGGTGAGAGGGGAATAAAACGAGCTAAGTATGCCCAGCCGGATCTGATCTTATTGGATATTCTGATGCCGGAAATGGATGGCTTTGAAGTTTGTTGTCAATTAAAGTCCAATGCCAAAACCCAAACCATTCCAGTGATTTTTATGACAGCCCTAACAGAGACGGAAGATAAGGTTAAAGGCTTACAGTCTGGGGGAATTGACTACATTACCAAACCATTTCAAATTAAAGAACTCCTGGCTAGAATTACCAATCACCTCAGTCTGCAAAGATTTGTACAACAAATTCAAGCCCAGAATCAAGAACTCCAACGGTTAGTAACCGCCTCGACTCCATTCCACTCATCGGAGTCACCCCAATCCAATTTACAACAGGCGATTGCTTATATTCAAGCCAATCTTGAGCAGAATATTACTATAGAAGCGATCGCAACTCAGTTAGGCATGAGTCAGTTTTATTTTTGCCGCTGGTTTAAGCAGTCGATGGGAATTGCTCCCTATCAATTTGTCATCCAACAAAGGGTAGAGAAAGCAAAAATCTTACTCAAGCGCCAAGATTTAAGTTTGGTAGAGGTAGCGCTTCAATGTGGATTTAATAGCCAAAGCCACTTTATTCACCATTTCAAAAAGCAAGTTGGTATCACTCCCAAGCAATATCAATCGCTATAGCTCTTTAAGGCAGAGGGCAGAGGGCAGAAGGCAGAAGGAAAGAAACTTTTTCAAATCCTCTTCCCTCCTTCCCTTATTCTCTGTTTCCTGTTCCCTTTTTGTTGAAATAATACAGTGGGAAGTGCTGTATCAAGTTCGGATAATCACTTATAATTACCTTCTCCCTTGCAACCTTCTTTCTTCCCTTCTGCCCTCTGCCCTCTGCCTTCTGCCT
>JAAHHL010000834.1 GCA_010672185.1 Caldora sp. SIO3E6
GCTTCTCTAATGGTTTAACCTTTGATAATATTGAGAACCTAACGGGTGGTGATGCTGATGACACTTTTGTTTTCAGTGACGGTGCTAGTCTCGAAGGTATCATTGATGGCGCAACAGGTTTCGACATTCTGGATTACTTTGCTTATACCACTGCTGTGGATGTAGATTTAGCAGCTAATACAGCTACTGGAACCAGTGGCGTCTTTAATATCGAAGATGTGATACTTCCTCCCCAGGACATACCAGTAAAAGTACTTCTTCAAAACCCACCAGTAACCTCACTTATTCAAAACCCACCAGTAAACTTAGTTCTTCAAGACCCACCAGTAATTTTACTTATTCAAAACCCACCGGTAAAATCGCTTATTCAAAACTCGCCGACAATTGTCTCATCTCCAGACCTAGATCCACCAGCTAACGACCAAGAAGATGCACCACCCCAGGAAGATGTTCCCGAAAAACTGCCCCTATCCTGCTATTTGTCAGTAGTAGATCTGGATCTCGAAGGACTCTCTAGGGGAGATGAAGCTATTGCCACTGGTGGCTCAAGTCCGCTTCTGAAAGTATCTGATCGCATTGTTCTACAGTCTTTGACAGAAGCTAATTTGGTCGAGATGGGTAATCAGTCTGTATATACCGAATTTGGAGATAACCAGCAAAAGCTGTTTGTCCGCTTTGATCAACACTGTAACCTAGTTTCAGGCAGCTAGGGGACAAGTGGGAATGGGGAATAGGGAATGGGGAATAGCCAACAGTAAGTTATACCAAATCCGGTATCGATATACCCGCTATGCCCACATTGTAGAGACGTTTCATGAAACGTCTCAGAGCAAGACTTCACGGTTTGCTCAAAACGGCTCTATTGTAACCGGATTTGGTATCACCTGCGATCGCTCGTATTTAGGGTTTGCTGAATTAGTGTGCAAGCTATACCAGACAAAGCTTTCAGCCGTTAATAAGCCAAGTCTTGTACAAGGAAATGTATCAAATGGGCTCAAAAAGCTGGCATTGTTGTGGAAAATCCCTGGGTAATCTTCAAGCTGAAAGCTGAAAGCTGACAGCTGAAAGCTAAAAACTGATAGCTAATGACTTATTCAGCAGATCCTATTTAGATACCTGACTATTCAGATACCCGACTTCTTGAAGAAGTCGGGTATCTACGGGTGTCTACCGGGTTTATCACCGGCATTAAGCAACGAAAATATCATTATTGGTGAGAGCAACACCACCAGAGAGTTGAGCAAACTGCACTTGTGCCAAAACTCCCGTACCATCGGGGTCGAAGAATAAAGCACCGGTGGTATCGTTATAGATAAAGCGATCGCTTGCCTGAGTAGCTGCGGAACCGATGGTAAACTGGTCGATATCCAATGTACCTAGAGTTAGTCCACCACCAAAATCGTTGGCAGATATTTGAATTAGGTCTCCTTGGGTGGAGTTAAAGTCAGTAATAGTATCAATTCCTTGGTTGGGAGAGGAGAAACCAAAGATATCTGCACCAATACCCCCTTCGAGTAAATCATTACCAGCACCACCAAAGAGGCGATCGTTCCCTTCTCCCCCAATCAGAATATCATTACCATCGCTTCCATGAAGATCATTATTAGCGGCATCACCAATCAATTGATCATCGAAAGCTGTGCCAACTAAGCGTTCAATATTGAGCAAAGTTTCAACAACTTCTACTTCAGCATCATTAATATAAGTAGCACGACTTTGACTTAAATCAGCAGTAATGGCAAAGTTTTCTTGAAAATAAACAGTGTCAGTACCTTCTCCACCGTCGAAAAAATCTACCCCAGTACCACCAAAGAGGAGATCATTCCCTTCTCCCCCAATCAAAATATCATTGCCTTCACTTCCATGAAGATGATTGTTAGCGGCATCACCAACCAATTGATCATCTAAAGTAGTGCCAACTAAATGCTCAATGTTGATTAAAGTTTCAACAACTTGCACTCCTGCATCATTAATATAAGTAGCATTACCTTGATTCAAGTCAGCAGTAACAGCAGAGTTTTCTCCTCGAAAGTAAGCAGTGTCAATACCTTCACCACCATCTAAGAAATCTACCCCAGTACCACCAAAGAGGAAATCGTTCCCCTCTCCCCCAATCAAAATATCATTACCTTCACTTCCACGGAGATGATTGTTACTGGCATCACCAATCAAATGATCATCGAAAGCAGTGCCAACTAAGTGCTCAATGTTAAGCAAAGTTTCGACTACTTCCACTCCACTGTCATTGATATAAGTAGCAAAACCTTGACTCAAGTCAGCAGTAATGGCAAAATTTTCATTAAAGTTAACAGTGTCAATACCTTCACCACCGTCGAAGTAATCCACGCCAGCATCTCCACGGAGAGCATCGTTGCCAGCACCACCAATCAGGATATCATTACCGCCACCACCAATAAGATTATTATTCTCAGCATTGCCAATCAAATGATCATCGAAAGCAGTTCCAACTAAGTGCTCAATATTGAGCAAAGTTTCGACTACTTCCACCCCAGCATCATCAGTGTAGGTAGCACGACTTTGACTTAAGTCTCCAATAATGGCGAATTTCCCAGTGCCGAAGTCAGCGGTATCACTTCCCTCACCACCATCGAAGTAATCTATCCCAGTACCACCAAGAAGGTGATCATTTCCCCCACCACCAAGAAGAGTATCATTGCCATCTTCACCATATAAAGTATTGTTACTGTCATCGCCAATCAATTGATCATCAAAAGCTGTGCCAACTAAGCGTTCAATATTAATCAGAGTTTCAACAACTTGCACTCCTGCATCATTAATATAAGTAGCACTACCTTGATTCAAGTTAGCAGTAACAGCAGAGTTTTCTCCTCGAAAGTAAACAGTGTCAATACCTTCACCACCGTCGAAGTAATCCACGCCAGTGTCACCAACGAGGTGATCATGTCCCTCACCACCAAGAAGAGTATCATTACCATCTTGACCATATAAAGTATTGTTACCAGTATCACCAATCAACTGATCATCAAAAGCAGTTCCAACTAAGCGTTCAATATTAAGCAAAGTTTCGACAACTTCCACCCCAGCATCATCGGTGTAGGTGGCACGATTTTGACTTAAGTCTCCAATAATGGCAAACTCCCCAGTGCCGAAGTCAGCGGTATCATTTCCTTCACCACCATCGAAAAAATCTATCCCAGTACCACCAAGCAGGTGATCATTTCCCTGACCACCAAGGAGAATATCATTACCATCTTGACCATTTAAAGTATTGTTACCGTTATCACCAATCAATTGATCATCGAAAGCAGTGCCAACTAAACGCTCAATATCGATTAAAATTTCAACAGCTTCCACTCCTGCATCATTAATATAAGTAGCACGACCTTGACTCAAGTCCGCAGTGATAGCAAAGTTCTCATTAAAGTAAACAGTGTCAATACCTTCACCACCATCGAAGTAGTCTACACCAATACCACCAATGAGATTATCATTCCCGTCACCGCCAACGAGGATATCACTACCATCACCTCCATAGAGACGATCATCCCCTTCACCGCCATCAAGGTTATCACTGCCATCATCTCCGTAGAGGCTGTCTTCTCCTAGACCTCCGAGCAGAAAATCATGTCCTTCACCTCCATTGAGGGTATCATCTCCCCCATCGCCAAACAGAAAATCGTGTCCCTCATTTCCTCGGAGTATATCGTTACCTGCGAAACCAACAATCTTATCAATACCTGGAGTCCCTTCCAGGATGTCATCCCCAGCAGGGGTGAGCGAAAAAAAGGGTGGGGAGCGGAGGAGCGGAGGAGCGGAGGAGCGGAGGAGCGGAGGAGCGAAAAAAAGGGTGGGGAAGCTGAGGGAGCTGAGGGAGCTGTTAGCGCAGCGGAACGAAGTTCGGGAGCTGAGGGAGAAGAGAGAACTTATGATGTCTGGACACTTAGCTAGGAAATCCCACT
>JAAHHL010000835.1 GCA_010672185.1 Caldora sp. SIO3E6
CCCGATCTCTAATCCAGCCACCTTGGCATTGACATCGTCACGGGCTGTGAGGATAATAATAGGCAATTGCGACCCCTTACTCCGCAACTCCTCCAAAACAGTCCAACCATCTTTGACAGGAAGACCCAAGTCAAGTAGGAGGAGATCAAAACTATTACTCATAGCCATTAGTATAACTTCATCACCATCAGTAGCGACCACCGTCGTGAATCCGCGTGAGCGTAAGCCTTTCTCTAGAAAGGCGGCAATACGTGGTTCATCCTCGGCAATGAGAATGCGGCTCATGAGACTAACTTTGCTAAAAAGGTTAGAGTTAATTTGTTTATTTACTCTTGACAATTTTTGCCCCAGTATCTCTAACCCAAAAATGGAGAATTCATAAATAGGTTAGCCAAAGGCGCTCATTTCATCTTTGATTTTATGCTGTTGCACCGATTTGTCTTCAGAATCAGAGGTAATATTTTACCTCTATTCCACACCTCAATGATGTGCTCCTAGTATAATAATTCGATACTCGTAACGCCTAACCTCAGCCTAATCGCAGTTTTCCAATGGTTGCCTCAGAGCGTTGTCGTCTATATTCCCATCTGACTGGAGCATTGTGTCCATCCCCATGACAAGCACTATAAGAATTTAAGGTTTACTCACTCTTTTGTAAAGAAATATGTATCCGCTCTAGCAAATTATTAAAGCGGAAAGGCTTTTTTAAATAGTCATTGACCCCTTGCTTGTTTTCAATCTCTGCTTGAGCACTGACGATAATCACAGGAATCTGTTCCCCCTGACTGCGCAGTTCTTCCAACACTGCCCAACCATCTTTTTCCGGGAGCCCCAAATCAAGCAGTAGGAGGTCAAAATCACCGCTTAGTGCCATTTGTAAGGCTTGCGGTCCATCTGGAGCGATCGCAGTGCAAAATCCTTTTTTTCTTAATCCTTTCTCGATAAAACAAGCAAGGCGGTATTCATCTTCAGCAATCAGTATACGGCTCATCATCTAGGGAATAGGTGCAAGGGAAGTGATGGAGTGGAAGCTGATGGACAAAAATAGCGCTACGCGCAATTCAAAATTCAAAATTCAAAATTCAAAAATAGACCATGACTAGGTTTCAGGCTTTATTAATGTCCTAACCTAAGTGCGTAGTGCCATATCAGCTAAAGCGATTTTTGGCAATAGTTTTTCTTTCATGAAAATAATAAGTATCATCTTCTTAAGTGAATCTAGTATGAAATCTTAATGAAAAAATTCTCATGAAGTGTCATGAGATTTGTGAGTAGTATAGGGCTTGCTTCAGGAAGTCGTAACTTCCGGGTTTGAATAGGTGTTAGGTGTTAGGTGTTAGGTGTTAGGTGGTAGGAAATTTTCTTGGGATTTCTATTCTCTGCGTCTCCGTGTCTCCGCGTCTCCGCATCTGAGCTCAGGTTCGCAATCGATAGCCGATACCCCTAACAGTCTCAATTAACTCACTACCTAATTTTTTCCTTAGGTAACCCACGTAAACATCAACTATATTAGAACCAGGATCATAGTCATAACCCCAAACATGATCCAGTATTTGTTCACGACTGAGCACTTGTCCTTTGTGGCGCAGAAAAGTTTCCAAGAGGCTGAACTCTCTTGTCGGTAGTTCCACATCTCTATCTTTTAGCCGAACTCTACGGGTACGCAAGTCAAGAACGAGATCTCCAGCCCTTAGCTCTGTTTCCTCTTGGGTACTAGATTTTTGATGGGAGCGCAAGCGCAAGCGCACCCGTGCTAGCAGTTCTTCAAAACGAAAAGGCTTAGTAACATAATCATCTGCACCACCTTCTAACCCAGCCACTTTGTCAGTTAGATCATCGCGAGCTGAGAGGATAATAATGGGCAGTTGTGCTCCTTGCCCTCGCAACTCTTCCAAGACAGTTAAACCATCTTTGACAGGAAGCCCCAAGTCCAACAGCAGCAGGTCAAAACTCTCGCTCAGAGCCAAGCAAATCACTTCATCAGCATCTTTAGCAATTTCACTAGTAAAGCCATTGGCACGCAAACCTTTTTCTAAGAAGGCAGCAATGCGAGGTTCATCCTCAGCGATTAGTATACGACTCATGAGACGAAATTTCCTGAAGTGGTTCTAACGGCAAAACAATCGTGAAGGTTGAGCCAATACCTAGTTGGCTAACTAGTTCAACATAACCACCGTGAGCATGAACAATGGCTCGCACGATGGCAAGTCCCAAACCAGCACCTTCAGAGCGTCTACGGCTCTGATAAGCCCGGGCAAAACCCTCGAAAATATGCTCTAGGTCTTTGGGGGCAATTCCTTCTCCAGCATCGCGCACCCAAAAGCGCACACTGCTTTGATCCATCGCAGAACCTAAAGCAATCATATCGCTTTCAATTGTATGCTGGGTGGCATTCTGAATTAGGTTCATTATTGCTTGAGTAATTCTTTGCTGGTCAATAACAATGGAACCTTTACTTTGATCTTCCAATTGCCAGTTGCGATTTTCTAAGGTTTGTGCTTTTGCAAAGAGTTCTTTCATCAGGGAACTAACTTTTACAGCTTCTAGTTGCAGAAAATCCTGTCGCTCAGTCTTTGCTAAGAGAATCAGATCTTCAACAAAGCAATTCATGCGCTCCAGCTCATCGATAACTAATTCAATCGTTTCCTTTTGTTCTTTGGGATCATCTCCAAACAGTTCTAGATGACCCTGAATAATTGTCAGCGGTGTGCGCAGTTCATGACTAGCATCATTAATAAAATTTCTTTGAATATTCAGTACTTCTTGGAGACGATCCATGATCTCGTTGAAAGTTGTGGCTAGTTCCACCAGTTCACCAGAGCCTCGTATGGGAATCCGTTGCTCGAAGTCTTCCTCTGTAATGATAGAGCGAGCAGTTTGTGAGAGCGATCGCAACGGAGTTAGTACCTGTCCAGAAATTATCCACGCTAGAACCACACTTAAGGTCAAGACACTCAGCAGAACTCCAACAATAATGGTTAATGCTTCTACTGCTGCTTGGTGTTCCTTTGCCGTAGCCTGGGCCACCACGAACACACCTTGTACCTGTCCATCAATGGTTACTGGTTCAGCTAGATAAATAATGCTGCCGACATTGCTATCTGTAGTTTCCTTCTGACCTTTTAGTGGTTGAGTCAGCTTTGCCCAATGGTTAAATAAGTTTAGATCTTGTTGTAGCCCCGGAGGTAGCGCCCTAGGACTAGATTTATAGAATTTACCATTAATGAAGGTAATTAGATACATTTGCTGTTTCGGTATTTCCCTAGCTAGGAAATTCTGGAAAAGATGATCAAGCTTCTGGGTTGTTAACTCTTGAGCAAGATCTGCCTGTTTCTCGAAGAACTCCTGAAATACCTCTAGCTCTTCAGTTAAGTCTTCTTGAACTCTTTGGTCTACCTTGTAAAAGACCACCTTATAGAAGATGGGAACGGATAATCCTACGAAAAAGATCATCAGCGCCAGATACCAGGCAAAGATGCGAGTACGAGCTTCCCCAAAAAAGCCGTGCCATTTACAGAGTTTTTTGTGTCTTACTGCCTCAGCCGTGTGACTGCTTTGGGCAGTAGAGATTCGTGCCTGGACAGTCATGAATTTATAGAGGTTTCATGGGTTTGCTGCCTTAGGTGATTAGGCTGCTACAGGTATAATATCCCTCTGCGCCGAATCAAATGATGACGGACATCGGGCTTCGGTGTCAACCAAGCTCAACTCACACCTATTTAAAGAGCGAAATATTGCTAGAGTCTTAATTCTACTCCTATTTCACTCGATAGCAATATTGCCCAATTGCCAATTTTATGAATTTTTAAGGCTGGGTGTGGGGCGTGGGGTGTGGGGCAATACTGCTCGGTTAAGAGAGTGTGGGGAGTGTGGGGAGTGTGGGAGGTGTGGGAGGTAGGAAAGCTGAGGGAGAGGGATTCGAGCTTATCCGAGCAGTATT
>JAAHHL010000836.1 GCA_010672185.1 Caldora sp. SIO3E6
AATGCCAACAAAAACATCCTAGCGCCTTCCGATCTCCTCCAAGGAAGTTCTCCACACCCTTCGAGGTGTCTGAGAAGCCTGGTGCTGTACCTGTACTCAGGTCAGCGTAGGAGCGTCACGGGAAGATGGACTTGATGGTGAGGATGGGAGAAATGGTAAAGATGCTCGTTGTGGTAATCAAAACTGGGATGTTAACTATAATCTCCGAGGAGCTGATGGTGGTAACGGTGGTAATGGTGGCGATGGCGGTGATGGTGGTAATGGTGGTTCTTTAACTCTTCACTATACTAATCTGGCAGACTTGAGAAACATCTACGTGCGAGCCGAAGGTGGAAGAACTGGAAGAGCAGGACGCAGCGGCTATGGTGGCGAGGGTTGCCAATGTGAGAGCCACCATTGGACAAAAACCACCTGCACTGGTAATTCTGGGAGTCCTGACTATAGTTGTCAAACGGAGAAGTTTTCTTGCAGGGATGGTAAAGATGGTAGAGATGGCAGAGATGGTAGGGATGGCAATCCTGGGAGCCTGGGTACTCTGGCGATCATTAACAGCATTGAGCCACTCTCACCGGATCAACCAACTGCAACCGTTGCTATGTCTCAACTGCAAGGCAGAGTTTTTCCCCTTTCTAAAAATAAATGGCAGACTCGCAGTGGTGCGACTTCCCTTTTAGCTCCTGGCTCGATCATTGATAATCAATATCGTGAGTTTGTTGAGAGGATTGAAAGTTCCTTTGAGTTAGTTTGGAGGGCACCGCGTTCCATCACTAATTTTCCTGAACAACAAAATGTAACTCTTACTCTCCAAGACAACCGACAAGTAAAGGTAGATTTCCCTGAAGAGGTTTGGCTTGAAGGTACAACTTCACAACAGGAGGGGAGAAATTAGGCGTTAATAGGCAACAGGTTAAAAACATTTAGTAGGGCTTGCCACTAGCGATCGCTCAAAATAATTTTATAGCGCTACGCGCTAACGTTAGGACGTTAGTATGATATTCACTAAGAGCTAGAATTAGGAAATATAAATTTTCTTTGTGTCCTTTGTGTCTTTGTGGTGAGTTCTCTTCATGTCCTAACCTATTCGCGTAGTGCTATATCCCCAACAGCATCATAAATTTCTGCGAGTTGCTCAAAGGGGCTGCACGAACTATTGAGCTGACGGCCACCGTGGTTAGAAACTATAATGCCCGTACAACGCCATAAAAACTTCTCAAGTAATAATGACCACAAAGTTTTTATAAAAATTTTACAATTGATATTAAATGTTAAAATTAAATGTGACATAGTATCACTTAAGAAACTTGTGGGGAAATAATGGCTCAAGCTTCAAAAACAAACAAATTGAGAAAAAATTCTGCTTACAAAAATTTAATGTCGATCCATTGGTGGATGTTTAAGTGTTACATTATTATATTTATGGTTGGCGCTTTTATGTCGCGTTTGCCTAGAGAAGTCTTTGGACGAAACTTTCTTTATGATTTCCATAAATCGCTAGGAGTATTGACAATGGCTTTATTAACTTGGCGAATTTTGACTCTATTACGAGTGTGGTGGAAGAAATATACTAAGCGATTGCCCAAGTATAGTTTTCAATGGATGCAAAAAGTAGCCCTGCATACTTCTCTTTATATCTTTATGTGGGCTGTTCCTATTAGTGGTTTCTTTTTTTCTAACTCCTTTAAAAACAATAATGTCCGCTTTGTTGGTGTAACCTTACCTGATTTATTTCCCCAGAATAGTGACTTAGTAGGCTTAGGTCGAAACATACATTTTTGGTTGTCTTATACTTTTTTAGCATTTATTATCTTACACACAATCGATCAATTCAAGGTAGTCAAAGGATTTTGGCGACGCATTAGTAAAAGAAAAACTCAAGCTAGCTAAGACAGAAGTTTGTCTTTGATTGATGGCGAGATTGACTGAAATAAAGTAAAACCTCTGGAGAAACTGGCCTCTGCTTGAATGAGGAAACTCAAACGAGTCAGCCGAATTGATGAAAGAGCAGGAAGTCTAAATAGCGATATTTAGAATCCCTATCGCTAAAGCAGTGTTTAATTGGGGTTGCTGAAATTTAATGATAAATGTTGTAGAATTAAAAACACGATTTCAATTTAAAAATCCGAATAAATTGCACTCAATCTAAGATAAAAACTCATGAAAATCGGAAAAAGCATTAGCGCTATCGTAGTTGCATTTCTTTCCATTTGCCTGATGGTGGCTCCTGTATTTGCATTAGAGCTATCACCTGGAAATCCCAATGGGACTCTCTTTCCAAACTTAAGTGGCGAGGCCCTCAGCGATCAATTAGCTCAAGAATTTGATGTCGAAAATAGTCTGGGGTATAACAAAGCTCGCGACTATATGTTTAGTGAGTTAGACAATGACAATGGAGTTGTTCGTGGTGTTTACTCGGGATTTGAATGGCCTATCAGCCCTAATTCTGCGACACCTCGCCGGGATGCATATCAAAATGGAAGAGGCTTAAATACAGAACATTCATGGCCTCGGAGTAAAGGTGCAAAGGGTGTTGCTAATAGCGATTTACATCATCTGTTTCCTACTCGAGTAAAGGTCAATGAAAGTAGAGGAAGTTCGCCGTTTGCCGAAATCGATGATTCAAAAACAAGATGGTGGTTTATTGATTCGGAACGGCTAAGTTCTATCCCTGGAACAAATATTGATGATTATAGTGAGGCTACAGCAGCAGCCTTTGAGCCGAGAGAACAGGTGAAAGGAGATATCGCCCGCGCTCAATTTTACTTTTACACCATTTATCGCGATCAAGCAGACGCTAGCTTCTTTAAGCAGCAGCAAGATACCTTATGTGCTTGGAATGAGCTAGATCCTGTTGATGAATCAGAAAAAAGACGCAGCCAGGCAATAGCAGTAAAGCAAGGTAATGAGAATCCCTTTGTGATTGATCCCAGCTTAGCTAACCGACTCTACTGTAATAACTGAGAGGAGCAGAGTTTGATATTGCTATAGGCCGAAAGCAGACGGATAATACCCCTAACCCTACGGCATAACCCTAACCAAAGCTACTGGCGTGACACAGCTAAAATGGTGGGGAGAGAAACGGGTTTTGAAGTAATAAGTAATAAGTAATAAGTAATAAGTAATAAGTAATAAGTAAGATACAAGTAGAACTTATCATATTGGTTATAATGCCTATAAATCTATATCTACTCATCACTCATTACTCATTACTCTCGAGAAACTAGGAGGCAGGAGGCTCCGAGGCTCCGAGGCAGGAGGCGAGGGAGGAGGAAGGAGGTTCCAAGGAGGTAGGAGATATGTTTCTCCCATTCAATTGGGGGCGCGAAGCGCTCCTCAGGAGCTCTCCAGAAACTAAAATCACACATTTAGGGCTGAATCCCTTGATATGACTAGTTTCTCACTTCTTTTTCGGCGATTCATCAATGCAAGAATTTTGGAAAGCGTAGCATGGTGAGCAAAGCGTTAGCGCAGCGGGACGGAGTCCGGCAAATTTTGAATTTTGAATTCGCCGTTAGGCGCTCATTACTTCGTATTCCACATTTTTAACTGTGTCACGCCACTACGATAGATACATTTTTTCTTAGGAAATCATCTTAAGATTTAAACTTCAACATATCCAACCGGGATAATGCACTCGTAGCTGTTTCCCGCACATAGTTGTCAGCGGATTCATCATTCGCCAAATTGGTTAATAATTCCTTTGAGCGCTCGTCGTCAATAGAACTAATAGCATTAACAACTGCCACTCCCAAGGCTGGATTATCATTCTCCTTGAGCACTTCCAGCAAGCTATCTAAAGCAGGTAAACCGACCACCCCTAAAGCCATTGCCGAAGCAATATAAACGACGGGATTATAGTCGTTGAGGGCTGTTTTCAATGCCTCGATTCCTTCAGTGGGGAAGGGAACCTCTGGATAGTTAACAGCGACCTGAGCAAGTGCC
>JAAHHL010000837.1 GCA_010672185.1 Caldora sp. SIO3E6
TAAAATTTCAATTTCCCGCGTCTCCGCGTCCCCGCGTCGCCGCGTCTAGTGCATCCTTCTCCCCAGTCTGATTCTACTGCAGCTGTTTAGGTGATTGAGCAATTAGAATGACTAAGAGAATGAGTGCTATTCCAGCAGCGATCGCAATATCACCGAACTTTCCTAGATTTACCTTTCTTAGAGCGCTTCCTAGGTTTAAACTTAGCTTTAACCTTTCTAGTGGAATGTACTTTTGCCATTTTTTTGACTGACTGGGAAACCATTCTTCAGTCTGATTAACAAAAACTACTTCAATATCGCTATTCTGAGAAACAAACCACGCTGTTGTTTGTGCAGCCTTGATTTCCTCTGAATTTCTATTAGGCATAAACCCAATAACTACCCCTTTTTTCAGTCGCCCTCCAAAACCCTTAAGACTATTTCTGTAACATTCCAATTGACCCTTAGCTTGATAAATATCCGAGCGAGTCAACCACTTCTTAACCTCATAAATAGTAGAAGGGGTTACAATATCAGCTCTCCCACCACGACATTTCACCTCCAGCTGCACCTTAATCCTTTTCTTTCTCAGACACTTAGCCAGATAATTCTGTAAATCCCGCTCCTGCCACTTACATGGCATTCCAGCTAGTGCAACAAAATCCGAAACACTCAGATAATTACCCATAATCCTCTGTACAGTTTCTAATAAACGTCATCACTCATCACTCATTACTCATTACTCATTACTCATTACTCATTACTCATTACTCATTACTCATTACTCATTACTCATTACTCATTACTTACTACCTAGACCTCCTTGGAAGTTCTAAGAAGTCCATAATTCTGTGAAGTCTTTGCCTCAAAGTCTCTCCTTGTAGGGATTGTTCATCAGTCCCTCTCCCAACAGAAACGCCGTAGACTTCAAGTAACAAGTCACTCTGACGGGTTAGGTTAGGTTTATTGATTGATAGCTCACGCCACTTGTATGCCCATTCAATCCACTGGTACTCAATCGGATCTACAATCTTTGAAGTTGGCTCAATTTTCTTACTGGGGGGTCGGAAAGATAACATGGCTTCTGTGTGAGCATCTTTCCTTCTTTGCTGTATAACTTCTTCAACCGCTGCGCGATCGCCTAAAGCTTGTTCTGCTAGTTTTTCTATCTGCTCCTCTGTATCTTCTACTGGTGAGCCATTAAACTTGTAGGCTTGAGAAGAGTGAGGATTAGCAGGTGCATTTCCCCCAAAATGATGTGGTCTGGGAGTAAGGCGAATTTCGTAACCTAGTGGGGTAATATCCCATGTAGGAACTAACAATAAATCAAATTCAATGATCAGGGCATTGAAGTAAGACTCCAGAGACTTTTCTATCCCTTTGTCCTGCTGCCAGGGTAAAACACAAACAACGGTAGTTCCATCTGGTGCAGGTCTAGATGAAACAAAGTCTAGCATAATCGCTCGTTCCTCATAGAACTCGATTAACCTACGGGCAGTAGTAGAATACTGATCAATCTCCTTAGGCTTCTTAGGCTTCTTGGTTGCCTGCAAGCGCTCGAACATCAGTTTCAGTCGCTCTTTAAGCTCTTGCTCTGTCTGAGTCAATTCCTCTATTTTTTTAAGTAGAGGAACCATCTTTTGCTTGGCTTCCGATGCGATCGCACTAACTTCCTGGTCAATTTCCTGCTTTATTTCCTCATCGCACTCTTCCCGATACTGTTCTAGGATTTGCTTTTTATTTGACTCCATCAACTGAGCCAGTTGGGATTCCCAAGTCTCTTTCTCTAATTGAATTTGAGTCTTGATGGCATCAGCTTCTAATTGAGCCTGCTTTTTAGCAAAATCTCCTTCTAATTTGCCTTCTTTGGCTGCAAATTCTTTAATTTGTTCCCATTCCTTAGTTGCGGATTCAATCTGCTCCCATTCTCTATTTGCAGCCGCTAAAGACTCTTCTGCTTCTGCCTTAATAACTTCAGCTTCAGCTATAATATTGTCCCGCTCATTATGAATTCGCTGTTCTTCCTCGGCAAGCATTTTCAGCACTTGATTGTGTTCAGCCTGCTTGTCTTCAATTAACTTTTCACCCTGCTTTCTAGCCTCATCCAGAATGGCTTGAGCCTGCTTTTGAGCTTTTTTAATAGCAGCTTCCTTTTCTGTTTGAGCTTCTGCTTTGAGGTTTTGAGCTGCCTTGAGCTCTCCCTCAGACTTCAATAAATTGCTTGTTACCTGCTGCTTTCTATCCGATAATAGTTGCTGCGATCGCGTTAATTCTCCTTCCATCTCCCGGCTTCTATTTTGCAGCTTTTTGAGCTTACCTTCCTCTGTAGCAACTGAGGTATAATATTTAGCCGATAGAGCTAGGTTAGGGATGGCGATCGCTGCTGCTATAACTGTCTTCACTTTCCAATTTATTGGTGTTAGCAGCATTGCAATTCCCAAAGAAGTGAATAGCAATTGTCGCATTACTCCCCCTACTTAGCTAAAAGGACAATCACGCCTAAGATAATCAACCCAACAAAAATAACTGAACCTACTGGGGTAACACTCCAAAGGGCTGTTGCTGTGCCTGCGATCGCAAAAACTGTCAGTACTGCTGTGCCGTACAAGTTAGCCCAGAATAATCTATAATCCATGATTGAATTGAGAATTGAGAATTGAGAATTGAGAATTGAAAGATGAGGAGATTTCCAGTCCTGACTTTTCACGGCATTTTTTTAGTCAAAGTTAAGAGTCTGGCAAGTCAGAAGAATAACACCGTTTGAGTATCATCCATACTCATTACTCATTACTCATTACTCATTACTCATTACTTCTTCTAAGACGTACCGTAAAAAGTCAGAACCTCTCCAATTAGCTGCTAACTTCGGTATACTCAGCGTCAACCACACCTAAATAGCCCTCAGCCTTTGAAGCCTTGTTCCGCCACCTCTTCAGGCGTCCTTTGTCAACGGTGATTCGTGCTTTACGGATTTGGGAGTTAATCTCGTTGCTTTCAGTCTGGAATGCAACCTGATCCTTAGTGTCTGCTAACTTCAGAGTTTCTAAATTGAACTCCTCTACTCGACGGGCAATGCGAACCTGATTAGTAGCCCTCTGGATGCCCATCTCGGTTACTTTTTGTTCCGCTAGCACGACTTCCAGGTTGGCTTTAACCCCTTCCAGGCTGGCTAAACGTGCTGATGCTCCCTTGAGAGTTAACTTATTTAGTCCAGGATCTTTCAGGAGAGCATCAGGTGTAACATCAGGTAGTGTGGTTGATACATCAGTGAGTGCGATCGCACTACCACCTAATTGAGAATCCCGACCGACTGCCAGCTGGTTACCTTGCTGCTGAACTGGCTGTTCAGCTACTGGTGTCTGAACTGTCGATGTTTGAGCATCTGCTTTTTCAGCTTCAGCTTGATTGTTGGTGATGAACCGTCCTTTAGCGTCTCGTGGCATAATTTATCCTCGTTTAATTGGTGTGTTTGGTTCGAGATCCCCGGTTTTCAGCCTTGCCGTCCATGATCTCGCAGCTGACCCGCTGGGGCATCAGGGACATGGGAGCCACAAGAATTAGAAAAACGTACTACAATTATCTTTTTTTGCACTTCAGACGGAATTCAAGCTTGCTTATCTGGATTCCGCTAAGTTCCCCAAATCGCTGTAACCCCTATGCTTTCCTGAAGTGGAACGGAATTTATGTTTGTGGGAACGGAGCAGTTCCAGCAACTCCATCTGTTTTCTGTCAAGAGATTTCTGAGTTCAGGATTAAGTTCCACTTCCAAACGTAGAACTTAATCCAGCTTTATACTACACGTAATACTTGCTTCCTCTTTCCCTTGTCCTATCTTTGTCCTAATTCTGATGTCCCTTGAACCCTGATTATCACCTCAAATCCTTGGCAATAAAGAGCTTTCTTTTATCCTGCTATTGTACAAGGATTGTACTGGTATTGCCGTTCTTCTTTGTCCT
>JAAHHL010000838.1 GCA_010672185.1 Caldora sp. SIO3E6
TATGGCGCGATCGAATTGCTCAAAGTCTGCCGTAGTAAAAGCATTAAACCGATTATCGGTAATGAGATGTATGTGATCAACGGTGATATCGAGAAGAAGGCTAAGTACCGCAAGTATCACCAAGTTGTATTGGCTAAAAATACTCAAGGCTATAAAAATTTAGTCAAGCTGACGACAATTTCTAACCTCAAGGGCATCCAAGGTCATGGAATTTTTGCCCGTCCTTGTATCAATAAGGAACTGCTCAAAGAGTACCATGAGGGTTTAATCGTTACGAGTGCCTGCTTGGGGGGTGAAGTACCCCAGGCAATTCTTAAAGGAGACTTGACGCAGGCTCGTAAGGTTGCTAAGTGGTATAAAGAAGTTTTCGGTGAGGATTATTACCTCGAAATTCAAGACCACGGTTCGGTAGAAGACCGGGTGGTGAATGTACAATTGGTGAAGATTGGTCGTGAATTGGGGATTAAAATCATTGCTACCAATGATTCTCATTTTATCTCCTGTTACGATGTGGAAGCTCATGATGCCTTACTCTGTATTCAGACAGGTAAGCTGATTATCGAAGACAAGCGGATGCGCTACAGCGGTACAGAGTACCTTAAATCCGCAGAAGAGATGGCACAGTTGTTTCGAGATCATCTGCCAGATGAAGTAATTCAAGAAGCGATCGCGAACACTGTAGAAGTTGCAGACAAAGTTAAGCCTTACGATATTATGGGGGAGCCCCGTATTCCCGATTATCCTGTACCCAAAGGTCATACTGCTGATACCTATATGGAAGAAGTGGCTTGGGAAGGGTTAATGGCAAGGAAGGGATGCCGGTCCCGTAGCGAAATTGATCCTGTTTATAAGCAGCGGCTGGAATATGAGCTGGAAATGATGCAGCGCATGGGGTTTTCCACTTACTTTTTAGTGGTGTGGGACTACATTAAATATGCCAGAGATCAAGGTATTCCTGTTGGTCCTGGTAGGGGTTCGGCGGCAGGTTCTTTGGTAGCTTATGCTCTGAAGATTACTAATATTGATCCAGTGCATCATGGACTATTATTCGAGCGTTTTTTGAACCCAGAGCGGAAATCCATGCCGGATATTGACACCGATTTCTGCATTGAAAGAAGGGAAGAAGTGATTGATTATGTTACCCATCAGTACGGGAAAGAACGGGTAGCACAAATTATTACTTTTAACCGGATGACCTCAAAAGCGGTACTAAAAGATGTGGCGAGGGTATTAAATATTCCCTACAAAGAATCGGACCGGATGGCAAAAATGATTCCCGTAGCTCGGGGTAAACCCGCCAAGCTTTCCGAGATGATTTCTGAGGAAACTCCAGCTCCCGAGTTTAAACAAGCTTACGATACTAATCCCGAAGTGCGCCGTTGGTTAGATATGGCGATGCGGATTGAAGGAACTAACAAAACCTTTGGTGTCCATGCAGCGGGAGTGGTGATTTCTAAAGACCCTTTGGATGAAATTGTCCCTTTACAGGTCAATAACGATGGGGCTGTGATTACCCAGTATTTTATGGAAGACCTAGAATCTCTGGGCTTGCTGAAAATGGATTTCTTGGGTCTAAAAAACTTGACCACTATCCAGAAAACGGCAGATTTAATTAAACAAAACCAAGGTTATGATATAGATGTAGATGACTTAGCTCTAGAGGAAAGAAAAACTTATCGAATTTTGGCTAAGGGAGAGGTCAAGAAAATGCCTCAGGGGGTCAAAGAAACTTACAAACTCTTAGAAAGAGGTGACCTAGAGGGGGTATTTCAATTAGAGTCTTCGGGAATGCGTCAGGTGGTGCGAGACCTGAAACCTTCTAGTATTGAAGATATCTCTTCCATCTTAGCTCTGTACCGACCTGGGCCTTTAGATGCTGGTCTGATTCCTAAGTTTATCAACCGTAAACATGGCAAAGAAAGTGTTGAGTATCAACACCCATTGTTAGAGCCGATTTTGCAAGAGACCTATGGAACTCTTTGCTATCAAGAGCAAATTATGAAAATGGCTCAGGATTTGGCAGGATATTCTTTAGGTCAAGCAGATTTACTCAGAAGAGCTATGGGTAAAAAGAAGGTGGCAGAGATGCAAAAGCATCGAGAAACCTTCATCGATGGATCTGCTAAAAATGGTGTGAGGAAACAAGTAGCTCAAGAGTTATTTGAGCAAATGCTGCTTTTTGCAGAATATTGTTTGAGCTATGATACAGAAATTTTGACGGTTGAGTATGGTGCGATGCCAATCGGGAAAGTTGTGGCAGAAAGGATAGAATGTACCGTGTACAGTGTTGATCGCAATGGTTATGTCTACACCCAACCGATTGCTCAGTGGCATAACCGAGGGCAGCAAGAGGTATTTGAATATACTTTAGAAGATGGTTCAGTGATTCGTGCCACTAAGGAGCATAAATTTATGACTATTGATGGTCAGATGTTGCCGATAGATGAGATATTTGAGCAAGGTTTAGATTTGAAGTCGATTGATTTTAGATTTACGTCTAATACAAATCTGGTTGACACGAAGTGATAGCGACAGCTTGCCAAACAGGTAACAGATCTTGCACCAATACATCTTGCCAGGAAGGCCAAGTTGTCTCAATATGTTTACGGGCAGCCCTTCCCATTACCTTAAGCTTACTGGTATCTCTCAAAAGATGTGCAATAGCCTGAGCCCATTCCTGAGGATCATTTCCCTGTACATGGATACCATCTTCTCCCTCCCTTTGGACAAGTTGAGCGGCTCCCCCTTGAGATGAGACTACCACAGGTAGACCACAGGCTTTAGCTTCTACCACCACATTACCGTAAGTTTCAGTTTCAGAAGGGAGCACAAACAGATCCGCACTAGAATAAATTGAAGCTAACTCAGAGTAGGGTAACCATCCGGTGAAAGTTGCTGCTGAACCTAACAAAGCCTGAATTGCTGGCTGGCTTGGTCCTTGTCCAACAAACAAACCGTGAACCTGGATACCTTGATTGAGCAAATTCCTCAGGGCTTCAGCAACTACCATTACATTCTTACAGGAGTTCAATCGTCCGACAAACAATACTAGAGGGACATCTGTAGGCACTCCATAAGTTTGTTGCAGTTGCAAGCGATCGCTCTTGTTAGGATGAAACCAGTCTTTATCAATTCCTCTAGGTAACAGGGAAACTCTGTCTTTGCCAATAATTTGGGCTACCTGATGATAATCCTCCGGTTGGGAAGCCCAAACATGCTGGCTGTGGTGCCAGTAACTCTTGAGCTGTTGCTCCATGGCTTGACGGCGTTGCTGGGGAATCTTGAAAGTTCCTGCTAGCAGTTGATACAGCGCTCCTTTGCCCACAAATTTTTGTAATACCTGTCCGGTGTAGATTTCCGTATATTTAGGCACATCTGTATGAATTGAAGCTACGAGGGGCTTGTGATGCTGCTGGGCAAACTTCAGGGCTGTTTTGCCGAAGGTAAAGAGCTGATGGGTGGCATGGAGTACATCATATTTCTCCAGGTAGGGGTATAGTTCTGGATTGAAGTTAGCCAAATCCGTTTGGTCTGCCACATCTTTGAGAAAAGGCAAGCGATCGGTACCAAAGCGAGGTCGATGCATTAGATAGCGTACATTCTCTGCTATCGTGATTTCCTCTTCCTGCTCCCCCAAAAAGTGTAGAGTCAAATCCAACTGCTCTTCTAGACCGATTGCTCCTTCAGCAAACCGCTCCCAGCATTTTACATGACCCCCGGCTTCTGGTCTTAAGCGTAAGTCTATAAGTACACCAACTGAGACCATCATGATTAGGTGTTAGGTGGTAGGTGTTAGGTGTTAGGTGGTAGATTGTAGGGGCGTAGCATTTGAGCGATAATTTAAGCACTCCAGACCCAAGTATAACTATCCAAATGCTACGCCCGGTAGCCTTAGGTAGTTGTTATATCACGTTCGGATAAACATCAGAATA
>JAAHHL010000839.1 GCA_010672185.1 Caldora sp. SIO3E6
TTTGCAACTGTTCCCCTGCTGTGATTACTTCCCGCAAACTGCTGGGAATCAATCCCCAAGTTTGAGCGGTTTCTGCTAACTGCTGTAGGGCAACAAAAGGCAAAAACAGTCTTTCTATTGGTTGTTCTCTTAATAAATATAGTAAAGCAACAGGGTCTCGTCGCAGTTCTTCTGGGATTAAAACCAAGGTTCCACCACCACACCAGGTTGAAAATATTTCCTGAAAGGAGACATCAAAGCTAATGGGTGCAAATTGGAGGGTTTTTGCTGGTGGTGAAACCTTGGTGTTTTCTAGTTGCCATAAAATAAGATTGCTCAAGGCAAGGTGCGGCATCGCTACACCCTTCGGCTTACCGGTAGAACCAGAAGTGTAGATGACATAAGCCAAGTTTTCCTCGGAAACAGTACAGTGGGGATTGAATTCAGGTTCTTGACTAACTAGATTCGAGTCAGTATCTAAGCAAATAATTTGGGCTTTATTTTCCGGTAATCCAGCTACCAAGTTTGTTTGAGTTAATAGTACTGAAACTTGAGAATTGGCCAGCATATAGGCGATACGCTCAATCGGATAAGCTGGGTCTAGGGGAACATAAGCACCACCGGCTTTGAGAATGCCCAAGAGACCTATCACCATCTCTAGCGATCGCTCAACACAAATTCCTACTAAAGATTCTGGTTTAACCCCCAAGTTTTGCAGATGATGAGCTAATTGATTGGCTCGACAATTCAACTCCTGATAAGTTAATTGCTTCGAGTCAAAGACCACCGCCACTGCATCGGGTGTTTTTTCTACCTGTTCGGAGAACAACTGATGAACGCACTTATCCTTTGGCTCGTAAACCTGAGTATTATTCCACTCAATTAATGAGTGATAACCTTCAGATTTAGGGAACAACGGTGATTTAAACATGCTGTGAGCGATGCCAATACTGGCTATATGATCGAAAACTTAAAGTATCATGCTCAGATTGATATTATCTGGAATGTAAGGAGAAGTTAAGCAATGAACCATTTGTCATTTGTCATTTGTTATTTGTCATTTGTCATTTGTTATTTGTTATTTGTCATTAGTAAGAGTCTGACTTATGTTTACTTTTCTTAACATAGTTCAGTTTTTCATACCAAACCTACGGAGACAGCTTGTCTTCCTGGGTCATTACATAAAATAGTTGGTTCGACTTGTTAGCAATGCCGAAGAAACACCTACCTACCCGCGTTCAACACTTGCTCAGCCGTCAAGTTCAGCTCTCGGAAAGTTGTAGAGGTGATAGTCTGATTACCTCGGAGTAATTGAATTTCATACTCTCCATCTACTAGAGTACAGATAGAAAGGGTTGGTTGTTTAGGCTTCCCAATGTGCCGGATACCACCTAGTCCTGCGTAGTCTGCAATCCAATATTCGGGAATGCCTAAGGTTGCGTAATCTTCGACTTTACGAGCATAATCGTTTTGCCAATTGCTACTAACGACTTCCGCTATAAACTTAATCGAATCGCCACGGGTCAAAACTGATTGCTCAGACCAAAGTGGCTCTCGAGCAAGTTCCCTTCGATCAACAACTGCAACATCAGGCCGAAATGCGGTCATGCCAATCTCAGAAGGGCGAAATAGTCCTCGTTGAAGAACAAACCAAGGTAAACCTATTCTGTCGATCTGAACACATATTTTGGTGGTAATCAAGGCAGCAACTTCTTCATGTTGACCTGTTGGTTCCAAATCGAAAACCTCTCCATCAATCAGTTCATAGCGGTTATCACTACCATAACGAGCAAGAAACTCCTCAAAGTTCAGGAGCTTCTGTTGTATTGGTTGTTCGATTCCAAGGGTCATAGTTAGGGTTTGCTTCAGGAAGTCCATTGATCCGGGTTTTGAAGTAATAAGTAATAAGTAATAAGTAATAAGTAAAGAGTTCATATCGCTTGCTTCATAAGTTTTTGGGGCAAGTTGACGATGGCAAACTACCCCGCTCACCCACATGCTTTTTTTCTCATATTCGGAATTTAACCAGGGATTTCCCACAAAGCTGTGCTTTCGTTTTTGAGCACATTGATGCAATTTCCACAGCACTTATTTCGTAAAAAAATGATTGAAATGCTTGTCTGGTATGGCTTACACACTTATGCAGCAGACCCTAGTTAAGGCCCTAATCAATGCCTTAATTTTACCAAATCTGAGCGGATTACTCAACTTCTACTGAAATCTATGGATTGGGTTTTTTAGTGAAAATCAGGGGAGCTTTTTTGGTAGCCAAGTTTCAACAGTTTAGCTAATACCTGAACGTGAGGCTCCTTCAAGATGGTAGTATGGCTTCCAGGAATAACCTGAACCTCCACAGGTTGGCTAGCAAACTGCTTCCATCCCCAAGTTGAATCCGTGGGAATTTCATCAAATATTCCCAACTCATCCTGATAAACTTCCCTAGTACGGAACAGAGTAATCAGACCTTGATAACCTCCTTGTGGGCGATAACTCATAACAGCCAAGTCGTCAGCTTTAATAGTTTGGACAATCCCACGCACTCGTTCAATTCCTGAATTATGGGGCAACAAGTTCACAATTTCCATCTGCTGTTTAAGGTGGTTTAATTGGGCTTCAGGGGTTAGAGATTTGAGGGTTTCGTAGGAAATATTGAGATTTTTCCCAGATAACATTTCGAGGATCTGGGCAATATTGGTCAACCATCGGGCATCATCCCAATCTAGCTGTTTTGGGGGGCTACTAGGAAGAGGTGCGGGAAGGTCAAATAGGGCAAGTAGAGCAACTTTCTCTCCCTGCTGTTGTAGCTGTTGAGCCATTTCAAAAGCAACCAGAACCCCAAAAGAATGACCACCGAGGAAGTAAGGGCCAGAGGGTTGAAGGGATTGGATAGCTTGGAGGTAGTAAGTGGCTACTTCTTCAACAGTAGCAAAAGGTTCCGAAATCCCATCTAAGGATGGAGGTTGTAAGGCGTAAAAAGGTTGGTTATTTCCCAGATGACTGGCGAGTTGCTGGAAGTAGACCACATTGCCACCAGAACCCGGCATACAGAACAATGGTGGGTGGTTGCCTTGGGGTTGAATAGCGACTAAGGGAGACCAAGAGTGAGTATCAGCTTTTTGAGTGAGGGAAATTTCGGGTGGAATCTCTATTCTCGGTGTCCCCGCGTTCCTGCTTTGGTGCAGTAGAATAGCTAATTGTTCTACAGTAGCACCTTGGAAAAGGGCGGCTAAAGATAGATTTTTGCCCAATTGTTGCTCAATCTCAGCCATAAGACGCACTGCTAACAAAGAATGACCACCAAGGTCAAAGAAGTTATCTTGGATTCCAATAGGAGAAACACCGAGAATCTCTGACCAAATTTGAGCTAATTGCAGTTCCACCGAGTCCCGGGGGGCAACAAAACTGCTTTCCCGAACCAAACTGGAAGTATCGGGGACAGGTAAATCACGACGGTTGACTTTGCCATTGGGAGTTAAAGGCATTGCTTCGAGAAAGACAAAAGCCGCAGGAATCATGTACTTAGGTAACTTAGTCTTAAGGAAAGAATGCAAATCATGGATTGTTGGTTTCTCCTTAGTAGTTAAATAAGCAACCAGGCGTTTGTCTCCTAGAATATCTTCGCGAACCATAACTACAGCTTCTCGCACCTTAGAATGTTGGGCAAGCACTGTTTCAATTTCTCCGAGTTCAATGCGGAAACCTCGGATTTTTATTTGGTTATCAATACGTCCGAGATATTCAATATTGCCATCGGGTAAATAACGGGCTAAATCCCCGGTTTTATAGAGGCGAGAACCGGGTTTATGGCTAAAGGGATTAGGGATAAACTTTTCCTCTGTTAATTCCGGACGATTAAGATAGCCTCGTGCTAAACCGACACCACCAATATGCAGTTCTCCAGGTACACCAATGGGTAAGGGTTGGAGATGAGAGTCTAGAATGA
>JAAHHL010000084.1:0-2941 GCA_010672185.1 Caldora sp. SIO3E6
AGGCCATTTAATATTGAGGCTTGGCGAGGCCCAAAACACAGCGCCGTCCGCCGAACCGTTGTAAAAATTGGTGACTTTATAAGCGACCACAGAGAGATTTAAAGATAAGTTGTGGCAAGAGGCGACAAAGCTAGCCAATTGTAGACATCCTCATATTGTCAGCGTGAAGGAGCCTTTTAAGGAAGGGGAGCTAGTATGTGTACCAATAGAATACATTGATGATCTGAACTTAGCCAGTCTCCAGACAAGTTTGAAAGAAGAAGAAGCACTACGTTACATTCAGCAGATTGGTGAGGCATTGATTGAGGTTCACCGTCAGGGATTGGTGCATCGGGATGTGAAACCGCGTCATATTATGCTGCGTCAGGGTAAGTCGGAAGCAGTGTTAACCGATTTCTCTTTAGCAAGAGAATTTGAGCATCCTTTGAGTACGGTGTCGAAATCTACTACTGATGACGGATTTTCTCCCATTGAATTGCACTACTCTGGTACGAAACCAGGACCCTACACCGATGTTTACTCCTTGGCAGCAACACTGTACTTTCTTTTAACGAACAAGTTACCACTAGGAGCTGTAAAACGGAGTCATCCCTTGAATCGCTTAATTCCCCCAAAAGAAATTAATCCTTACATTAGCGATCGCATCAACCAAGCTATCATTACAGGTATGGCTCTAGAGGCTGATGCTCGACCTCAGTCGATGCAAGAATGGTTGAATTCTTTGGGATTAAGTCGTTCTCTGGCTGTGCCTAAGTGGGATTTGATGACTTGGTTGACAGTAGCAGGATTAGTATTAGCAGTACTGGGAACAGTAGCAGCAATTGTAAGTGCTTTTGTAGATTTGAGACCTCTATTCAAACCCGACTCACCATCTTCTCCAGAATCAACAGTCACTCCTCAATCATCATTAGTGCAAAAATTATAGTATAGATTTGTGGAACAGGCTTCTAGCCTGTAATAATACCAAATCCGGTTACAATAGAGCCGTTTTGAGCAAACCGTAAAATCCCTGTAGGGACGTTTCATGAAACGTCTCTACAATGTGGGCATAGCGGGTATATCGATACCGGATTTGGTATAATTTCCTAATTGCTGCCACTGGCAAGATGCCAGTTCCACATACTGATACTGTAAGCGATCGCAACTAGAATAAAAAGTAGTCCGGTGAATTTAGAAGGCAAACATGGTTACACAATTGCAGCCTCAAACCGATGTAGAAATTATTTATCCTGATAGTGATGGACAACCGATGGCAGATAACACGATTCAATTTCGCTGGATTACAGTAATTTATTATAATTTGGCTTGGTTATTTGCCTCAGACAATCAGGTTTTTGTGGCGGGAGATTTACTTTGGTATCCTGTAAAAGATAATAATAAACTACGTCAAGCACCGGATGTGATGGTCATCTTTGGAGTACCTAAAGGAGACCGGGGTTCTTATCAGCAATGGCAAGAGAACAATATTGCTCCCCAGGTAGTGTTTGAAATTCTTTCTCCAGGCAATACAAAGAAGGAAATGAATCGGAAGTTATTATTTTACGACCGCCATGGAGTGGAAGAATACTATCTCTATGATCCTTATAAGAATGTCTTATCAGGATGGTTACGAAATGAGTCGTGGCTAGATGCGATCGATGAGATGAATGGGTGGGTTTCTCCTCGTTTGGGCATTCGCTTTGAGGTGTCATCAGATACTTTAGTATTGTATCGCCCTGATCAGCAGCCCTTTGCTGATTATGTGGAGGTACAGCAACAATTGGAAGCAATGGAAAAACGGGTTGTAGAAGCAGAAAATAGAGCGACTGTTGCGGAAGAAGAACTCGAACAAGAACGTCAACGAGCTAAACGCTTAGAAGAATTGCTGCGAGAAGCAGGAATTGATCCTGATAAGGATTAGGAAAATACTGGTCTCATTTTATCCTGAGAATGTTTTATTGGTTGTGGTTTTCGTGATTTTTTGTTATTATCCTAATAATGGAATAGGTGTGCGCCTGTAAGGTATGAATTGCTATTCCTGACTCCAATCAACAATTATAGTAGAGTCATCTTCTGTCAAACTATCTTCTGTAGAATAATCTCTTGTGGAACAGGCTTCTAGCCTGTTTCAATTTCCAACAAGATGATTGCTGCTACTGGCAGGATGCCAGTTCCACAATGGATGTGTGAAGATTAACCATAGAGTCATCTTCAAAACCATCTTTTGTAGGACAATCTCCCGTGGAACAGGCTTCCAGCCTGTAATAATCTCCTAATTGCTGCCACTGGCAAGATGCCAGTTCCACACTGATACTGTAAGCGATCGCAACTAGAATAAAAAGTAGTCCGGTGAATTTAGAAGGCAATGAATCGGAAGTTATTATTTTACGACCGCTAGGTCGTGGAAGAATACTATCTCTATGATCCTTATAAAAATGTCTTATCAGGATGGTTACGAAATGAGTCGTGGCTAGATGCGATCGATGAGATGAATGGGTGGGTTTCTCCTCGTTTAGGCATTCGCTTTGAGGTGTCATCAGATAGTTTAGTATTGTATCACCCTGATCAGCAGCCCTTTGCTGATTATGTGGAGGTACAGCAACAATTGGAAGCAATGGAAAAACGGGCAAAAGAAGCGGAAAATCGGGTTGTAGAAGCAGAAAATAGAGCGACTGTTGCGGAAGAAGAACTCGAACAGGAACGTCAACGAGCTAAACGCCTAGAAGAATTGCTGCGAGAAGCGGGAATTGATCCTGATAAGGATTAGGAAAATACTGGTCTCATAATGTTTTATTGGTTGTGATTTTCGTGATTTTTTGTTATTATCCTAATAATGGAATAGGTGTGCGCCTGTAAGGTATGAATTGCTATTCCTGACTCCAATCAACAATTATAGTAGAGTCATCTTCTGTCAAACTATCTTCTGTAGAATAATCTCTTGTGGAACAGGCTTCTAGCCTGT
>JAAHHL010000084.1:3041-13680 GCA_010672185.1 Caldora sp. SIO3E6
GGAATAGGTGTGCGCCTGTAAGGTATGAATTGCTATTCCTGACTCCAATCAACAATTATAGTAGAGTCATCTTCTGTCAAACTATCTTCTGTAGAATAATCTCTTGTGGAACAGGCTTCTAGCCTGTCTCAATTTCCAACAAGATGATTGCTGCTACTGGCAGGATGCCAGTTCCACAATGGATATGTGAAGATTAACAATAGAGTCATCCTCTTTAAAACATCTTTTGTAGAACAATCTCCCGTGGAACAGGCTTCTAGCCTGTATCAATGTCAGCACCAATCCCCTGGGGAAGAAGAAAGGGTAGAGGGAAAAGAACAAAAGGGCAAAGGGCTACAGAGTCCACGCCGCCTCACACACTACACGAAAACCGAGAGTGTAGTCGTGCGAGTCGCCCGGATAATTGCTGTAGCGATACGCAGAACGGCAGACTTCAGGAAGGAAGATCCAGGAACCGCCCCGCAACAGCCGATATTGATTATCGTTATTATTGTCATCCTTCCAAGCACTGCCATCTGTGGGCGCACCTTCATAGTTATCATGCCAATGGTCAGCACACCACTCCCAAACATTCCCATGCATGTCATACAACCCAAAGGCATTTGCAACTTGAAAGCTAGCAACTGGGGTTGTTTTCCCACGATATTTGCCCTTGGAACCAGAGCCATAGACATAGTTACTGTTATAGTTTGCCAAATCAGGGGTGATGGTTTCACCAAAATGGAACGGAGTAGTGGTTCCAGCCCGACAGGCATATTCCCATTCTGCTTCACTCGGTAACCGATAATTGCGTTTGGTATAACGAGACAATCGGGCGCAAAATTCTACTGCATCATACCAGGAAACTTGATCTACAGGTCGGTTTGCTCCTTGGAAGTAGGATGGTTGGGAAGCAAGAGTTTGGTTAACTTGGGGTAGAGCTGCCACTGCTTGCCATTGAGCTTGGGTAATTGGGTATTTGCCCATCAAGAAGGATTTGACAGTTACTAAGTGCTGTGGTTCTTCCCATTTAGAATGCCCCTCTTCTGTTGTTGGCGAACCCATGGGAAAGGTGCCACCAGGAATAGTAACCATCTCTAGAGTGACCCCATTGCCCAGGTTTTCCGTGAAATACTGGGCTTCATGGCAGCGACGCCTAAGTTCAAATTTTGAATCTATTTTTGAATCTATATTAAACAGCCTTAGCCACCACGGTAGTTCAAAAGTCACAACGTCAAATTCAAACACCTGCATTGATAAAGGTGCTGGCTCTGTTGAGGTTACTCTCTCACCAATGTCTTTTTCCTTACTATATTCTGTGGATGGTTCAAACAAAACTCGGACAAGCTGATCACCACGTCCTCCTTCCAGTTTTGGCCATCCTTTGCCTAGTAGACGGAGAAGTTTACCTGAGGAAATTCCTGCTGGTACTTTGACATTAACATATCCATCAATTGTTGGAACTTTGACTTTTACTCCTGATGCTGCTTGGGCAGCAGTGATCTGCACTTCGCACAAAAGGTTTTCTCCTTTAAGTTGGAATACTGAATCTGGAGAAATTTCCACTTTCAGGTATAAGTTTCCTCGCTGCTTGGTCTTGGGATCAAATCTTCCCTTGCCTTTGATAGGCAGTCTAGTATCCTGCTTAACCCCAGGAGGAATCCACACCTCGAACCTTTCTTCGCCGGAATTTATGCTTTTCTGAACACCATGAAATGCTTCTCTTAAGCTAATAGTTATCTTCGCTTCTGTATCAAGTTCTGCGGTTGCTTTCTCTTGGGTCTTTGTAAAATTTTCTGCTGCACTATAGTTTTTCCCTTCCCACCACTCCCTCACAGTTTGAGGACGTTCCTCTGGATGCAACTGCAATGCTGCCATAACCAAACTCTGCCACGGCTCCCTTAAATCTGTTGGTTCCCAGGTATCCTCCCTCCATCGACTTAAGGCTCGTGTCGGTAGCTTTCCTGTCAGCATTTCATATAACATCATCCCTAACTCAAAGATGTCACTCTTTTGTCCAATATCTCCTCCCAATATTAGCTCCGGAGCTGCATAAGCCTCTGTAAAAGCCATCGTACTATTGTTGCTACTGAATCCTTGTCTTGCTGCACCAAAATCTACTAACACCACCTTGCCATGACTATTGAGTAAGACATTGTCCGGCTTGAGGTCGAGATGATAGACTCCTTCCTTGTGTATTGCTTCTAACGCTGCCACTAACTGCTCCATCACCTCTTCCACCCGTTTTATGGGCAGACGACGCTTTGGTTGGGATTTCAATTCATCCTTCAAAGTCTTTCCTACCACGAGTTCCATTACCAGATAGGCGGTCTCTTGTTCCTCAAACAAGTCTTGCACCCGCACCACATTGCTATGATTGAGCTTAGCTAAGATGCGCCCTTCTCGTAAAAACCGCTTTAACCATCTAACGATCTCGGCAGGAACCGATTCCAATTCACCAGATTGGCAAGCTTTTTTGAACTGGTGAGTTATTTCTATGCCCGCTGCACTAGTAGTTTTTATTAGCGATCGCACTGGCAAGATGCCAGTTCCACAGATATGTGAACACCTAACATCTAACACCCATTGGTGACAAGTTAAGGAAAAAATGTCCTTATAATAGTTAACTTGGAATCAGTAGGTTGGGTGTAGCGATAGCGTAACCCAACACTCTTAGCATATTTCTGTAGCACTAGTGCAAGAAGGCAGAAGGCAGGAGGCAGAAGGCAGAAGGCAGGAGGCAGAAGGCAGAAGGGAAGAAAGCTTGTACAGATATGTGAACACCTACCACCTGAGCTGGTTTATGCTCCCATTACACCCTTTGATTAGACCTCTTTAATTTGAGAGGGAACAGGGGAATGTGAAAATTTTTAATGCCCATTACCTTTGGAAATTGGACATTGGGAATTACTTACAAGTATCTGTTATTTTGGTTGAGGGCGCACGTCGGTGCGCCCCTACGGATTAATAATAATTCCCCACCTTACGATGATGAACCGCAGTGAGGGCATCTGATTTAGAAACTCGCCCGGTATCTACGGTGGCATATACTATCCAGTGGTCACTGCATTCCATTCGGCTGGCAACTTGGCATTCTAGGTAAGCTAGGGCATCTGTCAAAATAGGAGAACCGTTAGTTGCTAACTGAGTCTTCACTCCAGCAAAACGATCAGCACCGGGTTTAAAGCGCTTGAGGAAGTGCTTCATTAGTCCTTGATAATTGCCCTCTTCTAGAATATTCAGTACAAAGCGATCGCCTACTTGCATTAATGATTCTATGGCTCGGTCTTTGGCAACCGCAATAGTCAAACCTAGGGGTTGGAAGCTGGCTTGAGTTACCCAAGAAGCTAACATGGCACTCTTGAGGTCACCTTTGTGGGCTGTGATAATATACAAGCCAGTACTAATTCGTCCTAGTGCTTTATCCAGGTCGCTATCAAGGGATTTCCTTTGCTTAATGCCGCGATCGCGAGTTAATAGTTGCCCTAAATCAGTACCGGCTTCTTCGCAAAGTTGATAGGTGGCTTCTGATGGGACTTCCTTAATCCGAATTGAAGGAAATGCTTCTTTAAGCCCTAAATTCCGGAATTGGCTTAGTAAAGGATCGATCGGTTCGTCATCTTCTCCGTAGGACTCAAATACACCGATAATTTGCTTGGACTTAGCAGCAGCTATTACTGTGCTCACCGCTGCTGTAGCATTAGTATTGGCAGCAGGAGGCATACCGATAACCATACCCGCAGCACGATTGACTATTTCCTGTACTTCTTGGGGTTCAGTGGATTTGAGATCCATCATTTCCACCCCAACTCCAGCTTTAGTTATCCCTCTAGCTATAGCTTGGGAGAGGCGATCGCTATAGCCGTAATCTGAGGAGTAAAATACTACTACTAATTTCTCTGCCTTGGTTTGAGCTTGGCTCCAACGACGGTAGCGCTCAATCAGTTCAGTAACATTGTGTTGTAGCAGAGGACCGTGACCATTAGCAACCATTGTCACTTCTGGTAACTTGTCCATCCGCTTCAGTGCAGAGAGTACAGAACGGGCATTAGGAGCCATAAGACATTCATAATAGAATCGATAGTCCGGCTCAATTGTTCCTAAATCTTCATCAAAGGTAGCTTCAGAGCAATAGTGCATACCGAAAGCATCGCAAGTGAACATCACCTGAGTTCCAGCATCGTAACTGAAAATGGTGTCCGGCCAATGGAGGTTAGGAGCATTGACAAATTCCAGGACATGCCCTTTCCCTAAATCCAGCTGGTCTCCATTTTTGACAATTCGTCGCTCAAAGGGTTGATGCACCAAGTCTTCGAGAAACTGGATCGCTACTTTTGCTCCCACTACCGTTATTTGGGGTGCTAGCTGTAAGACATCTTTGACTAAACCGCTGTGGTCTGGTTCAGTATGGCTAATAATTAAATAATCAATTTCCTTGGGGTCAATCAATCCCTGGAGGGTGTCCAAGTATAACTGACGGAACTTTTCATGGGAGGTATCAACTAGAGCAATTTTCTCACCCCGAATTAAGTAGGAATTGTAAGTAGTGCCGTTTTGTAGCCCAAACTCAATGTCAAAGCGATCGCGGTCCCAGTCTAGGGAGCGAATCGTTGTGGTGTCCGCAGCAATCTCAGCTGTCTGGATTGATAGCCGCTTTTCTATGCGGTCAGTGGTCAATACCATATTTTAAATCCTTAATTAACCAATGTTACGTTTAATTTACTTTTCTCCATTTTTACATATTTTTTTGTTAAGTTTAATTAATAAACTTGATGATAGCTAAATAAAAGTGCTTATATAGCGTTTTCCGATGAGTCAGAAACCTAGATTGTCGCTCTGTAAAATTGAATATGCCTCAAAGTCAAGTAGCGATCATAATAAGTTTTTTAGCATTTCTATTATTGTTTACGGGAGTAGGAATTTACTCAGCAACCCGCAAGCAAAACAATACTACTGATTATCTCCTAGCAAGCAGAAACGTTAATCCCTGGCTGACAGCACTATCGGCTTTCGCCACATCTTACAGTGGGTTTATGTTTATTGGGCTGATTGGTTGGACTTATCAGGTAGGAATTTCCACGTTCTGGGTGATGCTAATAACATTACTGGGGAATTATCTTGTCTGGTTGTTCGTTCATAAACAGTTGCGAGTAGTTTCAGAGGAAACTGCTTCAGATACGATCAGCTCATTCCTCGGTCAGGGTAAAGAGCGCTTAATCGTGGTACTCTCGGCACTGATTACCATTGTTTTCGTTGGTGCCTATGCTGCTGCTCAACTATTAGCAGGAGGCAAAGCGCTTTATGCAATCTTCGGCTGGGATTACGCCTTGGGAATTGTCGTGGGAGCAGTCATTGTGACAGTTTATTGCTTTGCCGGTGGAATCAGGGCCTCTATCTGGACAGATGCAGTGCAGTCCATCTTAATGCTGTTTTCTATGCTGCTGTTGGTGTTCCTCGGGGTGCAAGCCTGTGGAGGATTTGATGGTCTTTGGACTCAACTGGGAGAGATTGATACAAAACTGCTCGACCCCACCCCAAATACTAAGTTTGGATTCTTACCGTTTATCATCAGTTGGTTGTTTCAAGGTTTGGGCGTTGTGGGTCAACCTCATATTATGATTCGGGCGATGGTCATCAACCATCCGGAAAAGATTGGTTTGACTCGCAACATCTACACAGTCTTAGCTTTTGTATTTGTCGTTACAGCCATTGGGGTCGGATTGACTGCCAGGATTCTGATACCTGATTTGGCTGATCTAGATCCAGAGTTGGCACTACCTCAACTGGCAATAAAAATGTTGCCCCCTGTTTGGGTGGGAGTCATTCTCGCTGGGATATTCTCCGCTGTAATTTCTACAGCAGACTCTCAAATTCTTTCTTGTTCGGCAGCCTTAACCCAAGATCTGTTTCCTCAAATAGCACATTCCTACAAGCTGGTTAAGCTAGGAACAGTATTGGTGACAGCAATAACCATGAGCCTTGCTCTAACTAATAACCAAAGTGTGTTTGCCTCAGTGCTTGCTGGCTGGTCAGCACTCGGTAGTGGTCTCGGTCCTCTGTTGGTCGTGCGTGCTTGGCGACAACCGGTGAGGGTTCCTGTCGCTGTGGCAATGATGGCGACTGGTGTTACTGTGTCACTAATTTGGCGGTTTGGATTGAATCTATCGAGTGACGTTTTGGAAATACTTCCTGGTATGGTTGCTAGTATTCTGGTATATTTAGTTGGGTCAAGGTTGATATCCTACCAAGCTTCAATACAAGGGGATTCCTCTCAATATTGATTGAACTTTTGCTAAAGGCAAGCATTGCTTCTTTTTGGACTGAAGTCCTACTACTGCTTATTACTTATTCAGCAAGCCCTAATTAGGGTCTGCTGTATAGGTGTGTAAGCCATACCAGACAAGGCTTTCAATCCTATGCAAGCCAAAATAGTGCAAGGTTTTTGCATTTTTGGCTTCAAAAACCTTGCACCATTGTCGGTAAATACCTGGTTAAGTTCCGAATGTTCGGGGTTAAAATCCGGAAAGCTGAAAGCTGACAGCTGACAGCTGAAAGCGAAGGACTTCCTGAAGCAAGCCCTAATTAATTCTCTGTAGAAACGATTTCTTCCAATGTCTGTTTTGCCGACTTCCAGAAATACATAAAGTCTATACCAACAGCAATAAAGGTAAAGCCATTGTTCTTGGCTGATATTGCCCCTGGTGCATCGTTAACATATATACCAATAGGAATACCCTTCTTCAAGCAGGCTTGTTTAACGGTAGCAATTGCCTCTTGAACTTCAGGATCATTAATCAGTCCAGTTTTTCCTAAGCTACTAGAAAGATCAAATGGACCAATAACAATTGCATCAAATCCAGGTACATCAATTATTGACTCTATATTACGAACAGCTTCAATATGTTCGATCTGCAAAACAATGATCATGTTCTCATTGGCATGTTCATAATATGCTTGCAGATTGATGCCATAATTCTGTGCCCGACTAATAGTAACGCTACGGTTACCTTCCGGAGCATACTTACAGGCATTAACTACTTGCTCAGCTTCCTCAGCACTGTTCACCTGTGGAACAATAATGCCATCACAGCCACTATCAAGTACCCTTGTCATCCAAACTCGATCGTTGCAGGGAACTCTAACTAGACAAGTACAACGATTGCCAGCTGCCTGCATAATTTCTTGGATTTTTTCTAGGCTCAGAGGAGCATGTTCCATATCAATCCAAAGCCAGTCAAACCCCATTAGGGACATGATCTCTGCAGTAGTGCTCGAAGGTATTGTTACGACAGAGCCTAAAAGAACCTGATTATTGCGAATTTTTTGTTTAAAGTTACTTGACATACAATGATTCCTTATGTTATTAGGCAAAGCTGCTATCAAAGCCGTTTTTGTCAATCAGGTAAGATTAATAAATAAGAAAAACTTGTTACTTTTATAAGTGATATTAATATTTCTGCTCTCGGACTTCTACCTATAGTCGGATACAATAAATATGAAAATATTATATAGCCTCCTCAAACTAGTAGAGAATAATTATGAAATTAGGTTCACTGCAAGCTACTATCATTTGTGGAATTTCATTAATTGCATTAGCTGGCATTCAGTGGTACAGTAAGCAGCCAAAGGGAAATACAATTGAACCAGTTCAAAAATATGCAGATAATCCACAAGCAAAAGAAGATTATCTTCATGCTGAAGATGCAGCAGACTATAGTACGATTAAAAAAATCTTTGGGATAGAAGAAGAGCAGGAAACAGAATAGAGTTTAGGAAAAAAGTTGTAACTCTAGTTTGGGCTAAGTACTAGGTATTAGGTAATATACCAAAGTTGCTAACTATTTTATCACCCGATGACCAATTCAACATAAATGCCGATAGGGATGCCATTTTGTCAGACAGGCTTTTTGAGCAGTGGAAATTGCTTCTTGAGCTTCCGGCAGAAAAAAGCAAAGGCTTGGCAATTGTTGCGTCGGCTTCGTAAATTCTGCCCTTAGCGTGAAAATGTATTGCCATATACAAGTTATAGGCAAAGAAAAGGCTGAAACTATTAATTTTTGTAGCTATAATATTTACCTCACCCTTACTCTAGGAGAGCCTCAATGCAGTTTATAATATTTATCGTGTTGCGGCCTTACTTTGCTTTTATGGTTACACAATTCGTTATTAAAGTTTGATTGGCAAACTTGATATTGATTGAGTAAAAATACTTATGGCATTTTATCTGGGTTTATTACTCGATGTTGACAAAAGCAACGTAGCGTGGAAATGACCTTACAGATTAGGTTGAGGCTAGTTAACCCAATACCCAAGAAGATTTGTGTTGGGTTACGTTATCACGAAACCAAATAACACAAATTATACCTAATAACTTAAGTAATCAATTGTCTGAAAGTCGATTCAGTCCTTGGATAGTTTCCAACTATAGCTTACAAAACTTTTCATAGGAAGTATCTACTTAAGGCAATATTCTTACCCCAAATTCCAGTAGGAGTTGTAAGTAATGCCATTTTGTAGCCCAAACTCAATGTCAAAGCCAACATATTCTCTCCAAGGGGCACATCGTTGTAGGGTCTACAGCAATTTCGGTCACTTGGATTAATAGTCGCTTTTGCATAAGTCAGCCTACTTCACCTTATTTTGACTTCTTTATTAAACCATGTTACATTACTTTACATTCCTTAATTATTACACAACTTATTTGTAAAGTTGAATTAACGAAGAAGGAAGTCAGGAGTTGGTAGAGTTGCTGAATTACTCATCAAGGACAATCCTTCGCCAACAGAAGGAACATCTACAACATAAAACCTAAAACACCATCACCAATGTTCAATCAGTTTTTTGAGCAACGCCTTGGTCTTTCAATTTTGAAGGTGCGCCGACTGGCTCACTTATTATTCCTTGCTTTTTCGATGATGGTGTACAACATAGTCGCCATAACTATAGCTAATTCTTTGTTTTTGAACAAGGCTGGAGCAGAGAGCCTGCCTTTATTCTATGTACTGATTGGCTTAGCTTCCATTCCTTGCTACGCCTTATTCTCCCAAATTGTTGATCGTTATGAGCGCACCAGGATATTACGTTACTTTCTGTTGTTAGCGATCGCGCTAGCAGTAGGAATGCGTTTATTGATTAACCTGGACAGTGTAGCAGTATACTACATCATTTTTCTGGTCACCTTTTTTGAGTGGGATTTGCAAAACCATATTCTACTTCCCAGCTTGCTAGTAGATTATTTATCTTCCCTGGAATACAAGCGCTATGCATCTCTAATTGCGATGATCCAGGGAATAGGAATCCTCATTGGTGGTGGACTGACAAGCTTGCTTTCTGTGTACCTAAGACCCAGAGATATTCTCTTGGTTTTACCGGTAATGTTTGCCATAGTTATTGGTCAGCTACTGTATCTCGAACGCTCAGAGCGACCCCTAGATGCGATTAATGCTGATAGTGCGGTGGGGATCATCGAAGCTTTAAAAACTTTTCCGGAGCTGGTGAAGCGCTATAATATTATCTTCTTTTTGGCTTTTAGCAGCTTTCTGTTGGTAATTATTTGTATTATCACAGAATTCTTGTGCATGAGTATTTATTCCCAGACTTTCCCTAGCGACCAAGAATTGACTAGCTTCTTGGGATTACTTCGGTCAGGAAATAGTATCGTCCAGTTAATCGTCCTTTACTGCTTCACCCAACCACTACTCCAACGTATTGGGGTAGCAAGAATGAATGTAGTCTATCCCCTTGTTTCTTTGGCAAGTTTCGTAGGGCTACTGTTCAATTTCACTCTGAAACCGGCGATCGTTACTAACTTCAACAGTGATGCACTCTACAAAGCGATTCATCAACCAATCTATACCTTAAACTACAATGCGGTTCCCTACGAATTTGTAGGAAGAGTGCGGTCACTTAGTGATGGCTTCTTCTATGCCTTTGGTCTTACTTTAGCTGGGGTGATCTTGTGGATCTCCCAATCATTCCTCACCCTACCTCAAATTCTCTGGGTTGGTATCAGTTTAACCGTAATTCTGTTAATCTCTCGCATCTTTATTAGTAATAACTATGCTCCCTGTTTGGAGATGGTGTTACGCTCAGATGGGGTCAACCTTGATGAACTCAGCGAAAGCTTAACTCAGTTGCCACCCGAATCTAGTTCAGTAGTTCGGGAACTGCTAGACAGTGACGAATACTATACTCGTCTTAAGGCATTGGAATTAGCTGCTGGCTTGGGCAACCCCAGTCAATTTTTAGCACCAGTGCAGACGTTTCTCCCAGAGGCAGACAGCTCATTACGTCGAGCAGCGGTCAAGTTATTTAGCACGAAGCCTGATACAGAAACTACTTACCACTTTGAACAACTGTTAGATTCAGAAAACTCCACAATGCGAGCCATCGCTTTGGAAGTTTTAATCGCCAGTCAAAAGTTTCCCACTCAAGAGCAAATCCGCTCCCGATTGGGGGATGTTAGCCAAGAAGTGAGAGCTTTAGCTTCTGTCGCAGCTACCCAAACCGGCGCAATAATTAATCCACAAGTGAAGACTACTTGTGAACAATTGTGGCACTCGGAGTTAGATACCACCAGTGGGGAAGCAATAGTACGAGTTGTTTCCTACATTAGTAACCCACAACTAATTCCCTTACTTCAAGAAGTTCTGGTTCATAG
>JAAHHL010000840.1 GCA_010672185.1 Caldora sp. SIO3E6
TAACAGGGCGACGCTATTATAGACTCCGTAAAGTTGGACATAGCGATCGAGCAAAGCCACCTTTTCCTCAACAGGGGTAATATTAGACACTTGAGGGTCAGTGAAAATTGGCAATTGCCCCAGCACCTGAATATCTGCGAATCTGTCAGTCATAAAGACGTTGATTTCATTGGCAAGTTGAGCAGCACGTTGTTGCTTTTGCTGTTTGATTTGCTCAGTGATGGATTCGTTAGCAAAGTAATAGGCGATGGAACCAATTGCTACCACTGGGGTAATGCCGATAACAATAGCTAAACCTGTAGCTTTGGCTCTAACGCTGATTCGTTGCCACCAAGAAACTGGCTCCGCTTGAGCAGAAGTTGGCAAAGGCTGTACTTCTGTTTCTATCTGCTCTGGCTCAAGGATTGGGGTTGCTGTTGGTGCGGAGTAGGACTGTTGCCAAACAGAGGAGGAAGAAAAAGCTTGCTCCTCAAATTGATTGTCGGATGCTGAAGTATCCGTGTTGGTAGATTTGGAAGGTGTCTGAGTCATGTTAGTAGATTGAGAATTGTTGTTTGTCTTTTGTTATTTGTCCTTTGTTATTTGAGGATCGGGAATTGGCAATTGGGAATTGGCAATATCTTCCTTGTCTTCCTTGTCTTCCCACACTCCCCCAGCTTCCTCATCTCCCTATCCCCTGATCATCCCTGCATCAATTCACAATTTTTCATGCCACACCTTAATTTGATGGCTTAGGCATTGCTGCCATAATTGCTTCACCATCGAGAACCACTAGCATTTCACTATCTGGTTTCAACCAATAGCCCCGCAAAAATGGCACTAGTTCAGGGGTAACAGTAGATGATGGTGGAGATTGAATTAAATCTGGATTACACAACTCAATATCTTCTATTCGATTGACAACTAGCCCTAGCATCTGAGTCTTAGCATTGTTAGCAGCTGACCTGTTACCACTGGCTTTCAGCACGATTGCTTTATGAACTGAAACATTGCTGGTTTGTTGATACCAAGGAGTGAGTCCCACTAAGTGTCCTAAATCGACTATCCAGAGAATATCTCCTCGCCAGTTGTAAACACCCATTACCCAAGGACTCATATGGGGAATAGGAACAATCTCGCCAATGGAAATAGTCAGTACTTCAGTCAATTGTTGTAGGGGTAACAGTGTTGTCGTATCCGGCTCAAGATAAAAGCGCAAAAACTCTTTGTTAGGTAGAGATTGGGGACTGAGAATGGAGGAATTAGAACTAGAGACTTTCATTCCTAAAATTTGACAAATGACCAATGATTAATAACAAATGACCAATAACCAACTAAATTTTGATTAGCTGTTTAACTGTACGCATCAGTTCTGCTTGATCAATCGGCTTAGCCAAGTAAGCATCTGCTCCTTGTTTCATTCCCCAAAATTTGTCCATATCGCTTCCTTTCGTTGAGCAGAGAACGATAGGAATCTTGCTTGTGTTAGTTTGGGCTTTAAGTTCACGACAAAGCTCAAAGCCACTGAGACCTGGCAAGACAACGTCTAGAACGATGATATCAGGTTGATAAGCCGTAATTTTGACTAGAGCTTCTTCTCCAGTTTGAGCAACTAGGACATCAATACCTCCTTGTCGGAGACAACTGGAGAGAACTTGCATATCCGTTACAGAATCTTCAACAAGTAGGGCTGTACCCATAATATTTACTGGAATTAATAGGTATTAGGTATTAGGTGTTAGGTGTTAGGTGTTAGATGTTAGGTGATGGGAGTTTCAGCTTGGAACTCTAATTAATAGTATTTGGGAGATAATAAGTGAAATTTACTCTTTTTTTCACCTAAAGCTAACCCTTTTTTGGCAACCCTGACAAATGAAGGCTAATTCTAAATCTCTTGATTTGACCAATTTGCAGTAATCAAAGCTTCACTGCGATGGTGGGAAGAGTGAAGTAGACTGCACCCTGAGCTCAAGTTTGTTAATCTATTTTTCGGGTCGAATCAAAATCTTGCATCATCGTAGCATTATTATTAATGATGATGAAGTTGGTAGATGACCCTATCTGATTTTCTCTTAAGTTAGTACCATTCGGCAAGGGTCATCAACTAAATAATACAGATTGTATGACAAAAATAGAGTAGCAAAAAATGTATTGTTAATTGAGTTAAATGTCTTACATGATTGCTACATATATTAGTTTCAATACCATTATTGGTATTACATGATTAATCAAACCATAAAATTTTATTCGTAGAATATTCCATATGTATGACACAACATATAAAATTGTCTGACAACGATGGAGCCAACCACTCAGCTTATATTCTCGAATCTTAACTTTTTGTAGCCAATCTTACAAAATTCTGTTAAAATCGGTAAGGCCGAAGTAACCTACGAGTAATTACGGATACTTAAGCCATTGAGTAGATAACATTTACGAGTAAATACAGACATAGTAATACAGCCATTGTTTAAGTTAAAGTTTGTTATTCTTTTGCCAACAACAGAAGTTTTTACTTTAAAAAGATTATTAGGGTGAATTGTTATTCATCAATAGCGGTTTATAGTTGGGTGCAATATACTTCGAGTCGCGGAGAAAGGTTTGATCTGGGTGCTTGGTACACAGCGGCTTGTAGTTCACAAAAAGCAAAGCGGCAGTAAGACCATTTTTTGAAAAATGGGAAGGAAAACTGCCTGCCGCTTTGTCATTGGTCATTGGTCATTGGTTATTTGTACTAATGATGCTTGCATTCCACGACTTGTATTACGTGGGATGAGCTTAACTTCATGAGAACCGCGAGAAAAACCTACTCCACTATAAGTTTCGTCTTTCTGCTACTAGGAATGGTCAAGTAAGTTTTGACCAATTTACTTGAGGATGGCTGCTGTGAGCGCCTCTCCTCAGATTTTGCTTTACCAAATTACTCTCAACAAAGAAAAGCTCATGCCTAAAAGACTCAAATTACGCTCTAAACTGCTATTTTTCTTTGCAGGTATTGTTTTACCTGTCGCATTGTTTATCGGCTGTAGCTCCAACAACTTATCTACTAATTCCAACTTATCTGTCGATTCCAACTCCTCTAGTAATTCCGATATCGCAATAGCAACAGAGATTGCTCAAGGTATTGCTAAAGCTTGCCCAATTACTGATCTTGGCGATGAGCAGGCTCAACAGCAATGTGCCGAGAAACTTGCCAACTTTGACTTGCTGCACAAATCCATGAGTGAAGACATGCTCTGGGGTCAACAAAGAGAACCAGATCACTACAACCCCACAGAACATGAAACTACCGTTTTTAATCCCTTAGTTTGGCGTCGCACGTACCTGTCTACTTTTATGATTAACGATGAACCTAAGGTTGAGGAACAGGAAGGCTTTACCATTATCCACCTACCAGTTATGTTTCGCAAGGAACTCGACATGGGTGCTTTTCCTTACCCCTTCTGGCACTCACCGAAAAAATGGGACGCTTACCAACAAGCTACTGAAGTTTTGTTAGTGATGAAGGAAGGCAAAATTAAAGGTGCTTTGCGTTCATACCAGAAGGATCAAGAGCGTCCTTTAGTGGAGCGAGAGTGGGATGGTCAATGGATGTGGGAAGAAAAAGATGGTAAGCAAGAACCAAGGGTAACACTGTACACCAACCTTTTTTCTCAGGGAAACCCCCATGTCAAGACCCTGGATGCTGCCTATAGAGCCTTTGAGGTAGAAATGCGACAACATGCTTGCATGGTTTGTCACAGTCCTGACAACTCCAATGAAATGAAGCAGTTGTTACTGCTTAACTATCCCAACCAAGCCCTTGCCTTGCGGCACGAAAATGTAACCCAAATCGCCGATAAGCTAATGCCGCCACCAGCAGGTATTGCTGACGACGAGGAACGAGAGAATTTGTTAGAGCTGGCACAAGCTTTTGCTGAAGCTGGAGATCAAGCTCTGGCTA
>JAAHHL010000841.1 GCA_010672185.1 Caldora sp. SIO3E6
TGTGTTTTCATCTGATCTGTTGTTTTGTGTTATTATTATTTCACAATAGGAAAGGTGTGCGCTTATATATAAACCCTAACGCCCCGAGTTCATTTTGATAACCTGTAGAATTAAGCCAATGTCATTAGCTGTCGAAAATCAGGGCAATGTGGAGCAGAGTTATAACAGATGAGTCGCAAGGGCTGTTAAAAACTGCCCAATCTTACTTCCAGGAGTCAGTTGCACCAGTAGCTTCAGAAATTGATGAAAATCCAGAAGCCTTAAAAGCAGCACTTCAGGGAATGAGCAGTCGTTCTTTATTAGGGCTGCAAGTTCCTCAAGTTTGGGGAGGTGCTGGAGTGAGTGAACTAACTTTTCGCCAATTCCAGCAGCTAGTGCCTCGTTACTCCGGCGCGTTGGCATTTCTGCAAACCCAGCATCAAAGTGCAGGAAAATTTCTGGCTAATACCGACAACGAACTGTTGAAGCAGCAATATCTACCCTATATGAGTCAAGGGGAGGTATTAGTTGGTATTGGTTTTTCCCATCTACGACGCCAAGGCAAGCCAATGGTTAAAGCTATTCCTGTAGAAGGTGGGTATCAGATAGATGGAACAGTGCCTTGGATAACTGGTTTTGGCTTCTTTCAAGATTTTATTTTGGGTGCAGCACTTCCTGATGGTCAAGCAGTGTATGGTATGTTGCCCTTAACTGAGACTCTCCAACAGACAGGGGGAGCAATTGCCTTGAGTAAGCCAATGGATCTAGGGGCAATGTCTTCAACTAATACTGTGACAGCAAAACTCACCCATTGGTTTTTACCCCAAGATCGGGTTGTTTTTACTAAGCCAGCTGGGGCAATTCACGAGAATGATCAGAAAAATGTTCTGCATCATGGGTTTTACTGCTTGGGAAATACGGGAGCAGGTCTTGATATTATCGAGGCAGTTTACAAAACTAAACAACTTCCCTTTATCAAGCAAGGGTTTGATGCCTTTAGTGAGGAACTTCAACGCTGCCAATCGGCAATGATAGCAGCACTAGCGCCTAACTCCCAAACTGGGAAAAAGGGTCTACAACTCCGTGCTTGGGCGATCAATTTAGCCCAACGTTGTGCTACTGCAGCAGTTACTGTTTCGAGTGGTGCAGCTAATTACCGATATCATGCGGCACAGCGAGTATATCGTGAGGCATTAGTATTTACCGTCTCTGGTCAAACAACAGCAGTTATGGAAGCGACTCTTGCTCAGTTGATAGGTTAATATGTAGCTTTTTATACTTAAAATCAACAACTGAAGCAGCTTTTTAATTTCATTCTTGATACCCCACACCCTATTACAGGGGTGAGCGAAAAAAGGGGTGGGGAAAAGAGTCAGCAGATGCGGAGACGCGGAGACGCGGAGAATGGAAATACCACACAAAATTTCGTTCACCCGAATCAAGAGTTCAACTTAACTTCCCTCAAGTTAATGCCTAGACCGATATTCACACCATAAGCCATATTAGGAATCAAAGGAGCGATAATTTCTATAGTTGAAGGGTCTTGAAAATGAGCAGGCTTGGTTTCTGGATGGGGATAGTAAATCCAGCCGGAATAGGTTTGGTGGTGGTGACTAATACGACAGGGAGAAAAGGAGAAGTCTTCCGCAGGGGAATCAGGATTCCATTGAACTTGAGGGAAAGTATAAGTCGGCTTTACCAGTTCAAACCGATAAGGGTGAATGGAAACATTTAAGGTTCCCAGAAAGCAATCAGTCAAATCAAGACCCAAAGCTTGAAAATAAGGAAGCTGCATTTTGATGCTACCTTCTGGATAAGGACTATCTGTTGCTTTTCCCGAAGCTATTTGATATCCCGGTTGAATACGTCCAACTACAGTGTACCATTCTGGGTTCATTGCGGCTATTTTGCTTTGTTGAGCAGGTATCAATTCTTGTTATAGTAACTGCCAGGGCGGTTAGGGCAACGCCAAATGCAGCAAACCTTTACCTGTCAATCTTTTCCCTTCTGCCTTCTGCCTTCTGCCCTCTGCCTTTTGCTATATATTGCAAGAGTACCTGATTAAGAGCAGTTTATTGAGCCGTGCTCAGAAGCAAATTCCCCAGATTCTGGACTAAGGAAGGCATATACTCTCAAATTCAAATGGGCTAAATCTTAGGTGAAGCAATGACAAACTGGGCTTTGGTTATCGGCATCAATGAATATCAAAGATTGCGCTCGTTAAATTATGCAGTACAGGATGCTGAAGAGGTACGAGATTTCTTAAGGGAAGAAGCCGGATTTGAGCATGTCTTCTATTTCTCGGATAATTCCCCAGATGAGATTGCCCCTGACGGCTCATCTCAATCGACAAGACCTACTTATGCTAATCTGTGGTCGTTTCTGTTAGACTTTTTTGAAGAGCCTTATCTCGAAACTGGAGACAACTTTTGGTTTTTCTTTAGTGGTCATGGGATTCGGCATCAAGAGCGAGATTTTTTGATGCCCTGTGATACAAATCCTAGAGCTATAGAAAACACCGCTATCTCGATTAATTATGTAACAGAACGTTTGCGCCGCTGTGGTGCTGATAATGTAGTGCTATTCCTAGATGCTTGTCGCAATCAAAGGGATAGAGCTGGTGTGGGCATAGGATTAGAAAAACATCAGGGGGTTATTACCATTTCCTCTTGCAGTCCTAGAGAAGTAGCCTATGAAATTGAAGAGATTGGGCAAGGTTCTTTTACCTATGCACTGCTAGAATCCTTAAAGATTAAAGGGGAAGGTAACTGTGCAACAGTAGAGCGGCTATATCAACGCTTGCGCCATCGAGTACCTGCCATCAATAACTACTATAATAAACCTCAACAAATACCTTATGCAGTTGTTGAACCGGCAACGAAGTACCACTTTATTCTGTTGCCGAGATATGCTACTCTTAAAGATATTGAAACCCTTAAGATTGATGCTTTTAGAGCAGAAACTGAGGGTAATTATGAGCTAGCTAAGCAGCTATGGGTACAGGTTAATGTAGCAGCTGCTGGCTCCGATGTAGAAGCAATAGAGGCAATCCAAAGACTAGCCGAGTGGAAAGTAAGGGCAACACCTTCTCCTCAATTGACTATATCAGATAAACCGACTAAACCTTGGGGATTGAAGCTGCTAATTATTGCAATCTCTATCTGTAGTCTTGCTGTTATTTCAGTCCTAGCAGTAAAAAGAGTAATCCAAGATACCAGTATTTTATCTGAGCAACAACTACCACTGAATGGTAAAGTCATCAATGGTTTGCTTAACGAAGACGATAGTAGTGGCATTCCCTTGGATAAAACTTACTCTGATGCCTACATCTTTAAGGGTATCAAGGGTCAGTCTGTGACGATTGAGATGAGTAGTAAAGAGTTTGACCCCTATCTCGTCTTGCTGAATCCTAATCACAGTGAATTGGATTCAAATGATGATCTATCTCCCAGTGATTGGAATGCCAAAATTGTGGTAGAACTTCCGAAAGATGGCTACTATACTGTAATTGCACGGTCTTCTGTGGAGGGAGAATCGGGTGCTTACAAAATAAAAGCTATTCTTAATTAGGGCTCGCTGAATCAGTGTGAAAGCTATACCAGACGATCCTTTCAATCAAGAAACTCAGGGTATTGGAACGTAAGGGATGGTTCTGTGGCATTGGTGTCAACTTAAGGTGAATCCCTTGCCCCGCGAGGAACTTAAGTTCCTCGCTAATAGCTCAAGTCATCTAAAGATGACTCAATCAAGTCAAATATCTTCAGTCCACTTTAAGTAGACTTGAGCTATTAGCCCAGAACTTGAGGATACTGTTGGCTAATTAAGAGGGGGTCTTACCCCTCACGTAGTTCAATTGTTGAATAGACAAGACTTTTCGCGTTTTGTCCATCAATTTTTGACCTAACA
>JAAHHL010000842.1 GCA_010672185.1 Caldora sp. SIO3E6
GAGGAGCGGAGGAGCGGAGGAGCAGAGGAGCAGAGGAAGAAGAATACAATTTTCCTTAACCCTTGGGTATTTCCATATATAGGGTCTTTTTTAGCCCCCAAACACCATATATGGGAGTTGACAAAATGCACCACCCTTTAACTTGTCACCAATGACACTGCGATCGCATAATTTGTGAGAAATATGGTAGAGGCAATTCCTGAATTGCCTCTACTTCAAGCGCTTTTCACCTTAAGTTGACACCAATGACCGACGTGCGCCCTCAAACGATGCGCCTTATATTCCCGACATATCGACTTTGGGGAAAGGTGCAGGGCGGGTTTTGAGCCCAATATTCGGGTTAAAGGGGCTAAATTGTCCCTAAAACCGCCCCTACAGGAAGGTGCAGGGCGGGTTTTGAGCCCAATATTCGGGTTGAAATGGGCTAAATTATCCCTAAAACCGCCCCTACAGGAAGGTGCAGGGCGGGTTTTGAGACCAATATTCGGGCTGAAATGGGCTAAATTGTCCCTAAACCCGCCCCTACAGGTATGTCGAATTTATTCCCAATTCTCCATTCTCCATTCTCCATTCTCCATTCTCCATTTCCCATTATTGCGCGATCGCAACGAGACTTTTCAGTCTGGGATGAGTTAAGTTGATAGTCTGAGCCCTCCAATTGCTTAATTCTTATGAAACCTGCTATTCAATTTCTAATTTCTGTTATTCTTATTAGCTTTACCAGTAATAACGCTTTAGCAAATAACCATGCTCAACCCACTCCACCAAAGGAAACCACCGAAGCCAATACCAATGCTCAACCCTTATTGTCACTGAATCCACCATCGGAAGCTACTGAGGATTGTCTGGATCTTACCTTAATGGCTGGATTATCCCGTATAGCAGGAGCTAGCCCCAATTTAATTAGAATAGTTCAAGGTCAACAGTTCAACGATTGCCAAGTTTCATTAGAGGAACAAGAACAAACCAAGTCTTTAGTACGCTGGATTAACGGGGAAGCTGCTAAAATTGGTAGGGTTTGGTACTATCCCAATGGATTAACCGCTAAATATTGGTCAGGTTCAGTTTGGCACTATCCCAATGGAAAAACTGCCCGCTCGAAGAAAAATTGGTATTATCCTAATGGGCAAACTGCTAAATATGGTTCCGGTTGGCACTATCCAGATGGGAATTGTAGTTCCCAGGATGATTTGCTTTCCTGGGCTTGCAGTATCCTTGGGGAGGAATATTGTGAAACTATCTTGTCACAAATAGTAGATGCTGATAGAGTGTGGCAGGAAATGGCAATTATGGAACTCAGTTGGCACGCTTATGTCAAGAGCAACTCTGAGAGGAGACCCTAGGTTTAGGTTTTAGGTTTTAGGTTTTAGGTGGTAGGTGGTAGGTGTTAGGTGGTAGGTGTTAGGTGGTAGGTACTACTTGTTACTTGTTACTTGTTACTTGTTACTTGTTACTTATTACTCATCCTCCCTATATTATGGAAAAACAACCAAGTAAAACCGAATTGCGTAGGATGATCCTACAACAGCGGCGATCGCTTTCTTCCTTAGAGTGGAGACAAAAAAGCGATCGCATCTGTACCCATATCCAATCTTCACCCCTCTTTACCGAAGCAAAAACAGTTCTTGCCTATTTTAGCTTTCACCAAGAACCAGATTTAAGTCCCCTATTTACTAACAGTAAATACCATTGGGGATTCCCTAGATGTGTTGGTAAATCTCTAGTCTGGCATCGCTGGCAACCCCATGAGCCTTTACAAAAGGGAGCTTATGGTATTTTGGAACCTAGCCCTGATACTCAACCCTTATTGCCCGATGAGGTAGATTTAATCCTTGTGCCTTGTGTTGCTTGTGATTTCCTAGGATATCGCTTGGGCTACGGTGGTGGCTTTTATGACCGGTTGTTGAGTTCTCCTGAATGGGCAGCAATACCTACAATCGGAATTGTGTTTGAATTTGCTTACTTGCCCCAACTCCCCATAGATAATTGGGATAAACCGCTAAAAGCTATTTGTACGGAGTTACACTACTGACGCGACACAGCTAAAATGGTGGCGAGAGAAACGGGTTTTGAAGTAATAAGTAATAAGTAATAAGTAATAAGTAAGATACAAGTAGAACTTATCATATTGGTTATAATCCCTATAAATCTATATCTACTCATCACTCATCACTCATTACTCATTACTCATTACTTCGTATTCCACACTTTTAGGTGTGTCGTGCTACTACTGGCGCGACACAGCTAAAAATGTGGAATAGATTTTTGGCTTAAATCCTTGATTTATAAGCATTATAACCGATAGGATAAATTCTTAATGCCTTCTTACTTGTTACTTTTTACTTGTTACTTTTTACTTCCCTACCCGTTTCTAACCCACCATTTTAGGTGTGTCAGTCCACTACACTTGGTCAAACGAGTCATAAAATAGATGACAATCGAAATCTACGTCAGCACAGATGTTGAGTCTGATGGTCCTATCCCCGGACCTCACTCGATGCTGAGCATTGCCTCGGCTGCTTATAGCGCAAACAAACAATTGATCTCAACTTTTACTGCTAACCTAGAAACCTTGCCAGGGGCACAAGGTCATCCCAAAACGATGGCATGGTGGTCTCAACAACCAACTGCCTGGGAAGCTAGCCGAGTTAATCCACAGTCTCCTGAAAAAGTGATGAAGGAATATCACGCTTGGCTAAAAGCATTGCCTGGAGAACCAATCTTTGTTGCCTATCCTGTGGCTTTTGACTTTATGTTTGTCTACTGGTACTTGATTAAGTTTGTGGGGGATAGTCCTTTTAACCATTCGGCACTCGACATCCGCTCCTATGCAATGGCATTTCTCAAGAAAAATTATCATGAGTCAGGGAAGCAAAATCTACCCACTGAGTGGTTTGAAGAAATGCCTCTGACTCATGTTGCTCTTGATGATGCTATGCAACAGGGAATGTTATTTTGCAATCTTTTGCAAAATAACTTACAACAGTAGGCAATACTGATCGGATAAGCTCGAATCCCTCTCCCTCAGCTTTCTTACCTCCCACACTCCCCACACTCCCCACACTCTCTTAACCGAGCAGTATTACAACAGTAGGCATCACTAAAGATTAAGATGTGAGACCATCAATATAGGCTTTAATTGTTGGTAGTGCTGTCATCTTGTCGTAAAAGAAATTGTTAACAATATTCATCACCTCTGAGCGTGCTGCCTTTACTTGGGGTCCAAGGGGAACACCTTCTTCCTGACGACTAATACAGCGGGACAAACGCAGGAGATGGCGCACAATTTCTAACTCTTCTTCCCCTTCCAAAACCTTGATAACTGACATAATCAGGTCATCTGTCTGGTCAAGAATGTTATCAATATCAAAAACTGTGCTTTGTTCCGTGGCTTCTTGAACTGTTCGCACAAGGGCATGAACTTGGTACAGTAATGCTGCTGGTTCATCGAACAGTTCACGAAGGAAGGCTGCTTCTTCATATTGTCCATTCAGCCGGAAAATGTTGTAGAGCCTTTTAGCCGCTTTGCCATAGTTCGGATTATCTGGCTTAAAATATTTTTTCACTTCCTTTTGCAACTGTGCCACATAATCATCCATGACATCAGTCGAAACCTGCTTTACCAATTTGGAAAAGATAGGAGCAGATTCAGTATCAAGGTAAATCTCTTGGAAATAGCCGTCGAGATAGCCATCTAAGGGAGTAATTTTACCGTCGGGAGCTTCCCAGGTAACATCCAACATATTGCTAGCATTAGCCAATTGACGACGTATTGGGTCGGCAATTACCCAATCCAGCTTACACCAACCAGGATTGTGGGCAACCGAATCCCAAGTGATAGTAATAGGATTTCCTTCTAAATCACTAACTTCGATCTGTCCAGCTACCACATCATCAGGAGACCAGGATAA
>JAAHHL010000843.1 GCA_010672185.1 Caldora sp. SIO3E6
ACCGAGACCTGTACCTTTTACCTACTCGAGGCTCTTCTGTACTGGTGGCGAAAATGTTTTCCCTCCTGAAGTGGAAGCTGCGATTAAAGCAACAGAATTGGTTAGTGATGTTTGTGTAATTGGTATACCTGATGCTGATTGGGGACAAAGGGTAACAGCTATTTATGTTCCTAATTCTCAGGCTGTCTCCCATCAGTTACTGGCAACGGCACTAGAGGAGCAGTTAAGTAGCTATAAACGACCTAAACATTGGATTCCGGTAGCTAAGTTACCCCGTAATGCTCAGGGCAAAGTGAATTATGAGCAGCTTCAAGCAATGGTTAATGGATGTTTGACTACATAAGAAAAGCAATCAGCGATTTAAGTATAGTTATTGCTGCTTTGTTGTTGGCAATAATCTTTTTTGTGATTTTCAACTATTCTTCCAATCGAGTTATCTGGCAGTCTTGCAAGCCTGCAACAGTAAATTATAACTCCAGCTACAATTACTGCTTTTCGGTTATTGAAGGAGGTTTTAAGCTGACTCTTTACCCTTATCAACTCAATCGAGTCTATTATTTATTTATTGGTCTCAAAGAAACAACACCTAACTATGGTCATTCTAAAACTTATTCTTTTACTTATACAGGAGATAAAATAGAGGATTATATTAAAAAATCTAAAGTAACATGGGATAACAAGGGTTTGACCTTTGTCGAGAGTTCAGGGCACAGTTTGTTTTTCCCCAAAGAATTGTTTTTGGGAGTGCGCTAAATTGTTATTTGTTGTTGGTTGTTAGTTGTTGGTTGTTTGTAAGTGGATAAAACCCTCTTTCCTTCTACCTTGGAGCCCTCTGCCTTGTTTCTTAGGAACAATTAGCCATTAGCCATTAGCCATTAGCCAGAGTGTTTCTTAAGAGCCGCCCCCTACGAATGACAGAAACACTACCTCCAACCTTAGAGCCTTAAAGCCTTGTCACCTTCTTTCCTTCTGCCCTCTGCCCTCTGCCTTCTGCCTTGTTTCTTGAAAGAATACCGGATTTCCATAATTCCCATAAAAATGCTAAAAATTCTCAATAGTTGACTTAAGAGATTGACCTGGGTTAGACTCTGAGTACAGAAATTGCTGTTGCAAGATAGCAATCTGAGCAATAATGACTTCCTTCAGCTCCCTTCCACAGGGCCTACCATAGAGGGTGTCAACTACATACCGCATTTGGACAGATAGTTATGTCACAACGGAAACAATCCCGTATCAGTAAAATTCAGATCGAAGTCAAGGAGATTTTGCCCTATTCCATCCGCAAGCACAGTATATTGCACCTAAATACTGACGCTGACGGTACAGATCTCAATACTGATGCCGATGGTACAGATCTCACAACTTAGTCCCTACTAACCGGTGTAGGATTTTGCCCCAAAGCAGATTGGGGCAATAAGTATTTATTATTTTTTTAGAAACTATTGATAATACTTCTTATTTATGTCCCTACTCTCCGAGATCTTAAAACCCTATAAGGTGGAAGACTTCTTAAAAAATTATTGGACAAGCCAAGCTATCCATATACCTAGTCAAGGAGAGAACAAGTTTGGACATCTGTTTTCCTGGGAACAACTCAATTATTTATTAAACTTCCACCAATTTCAATATCCTGAACTACGTCTAGCGTTAGATGGCAAAGTTTTAGATGCCAGAGAAAATGCCAATTTACTCAAACTGTGTCAAGAAGGAGCAACTTTAATCCTTAATGGAGTGCATAAACTCGTTCCAGAACTTGCCCAGTTTACTCAGCAGCTGAGATACGATTTGGGTTATGGCACTCAAATCAATGCTTACTGTTCTTGGCCAGGAAGACAAGGTTTTTCCTCCCATTACGATACCCACGAAGTTTTTATTTTACAAGTAGATGGCTCCAAAAAGTGGCAGGTTTTTCAGGATACAATGAAATATCCTCTGCCGGAACAAAAATCATCGGATCTTGTACCTCCAGAGGGAGAACCTGATTTGAGTTGTATCCTCAATCCAGGGGATGTACTCTACATTCCCCGGGGTCATTGGCACTACGCTCTTGCTCTAGAACAACCTTCTTTGCATCTTACTTTAGGTATACATTGCCAGACAGGAATTGACTTTCTCGAATGGTTAGTTAGTCAGTTGTGCCAGGAAGAAGAGTGGCGTAAAAGTTTGCCTTTGCGTACAGAAACTGCTCCTGTTGCAGCGGCTATTGAGCAGTTAAGGGAAAAGTTGGATAAGCATCTGACTTATCACCATATTGCTGATGAATATATTAGCTACCTGGATAGTTTAGGGAAGCCAGCCGCTAGATATGCCCTACCAGAGCAAGCTGGATTTAATTTATTTCCCCAAGGAGCAGCAACTCAGTTTACCAGTGCTAAGTCTCAGCGGGTTAATATTTCTGAGCTGCCGGAGGATGGTGGATACCAAATCGTTACTTCAGGTAAAGCAATTGTTCTCAGGGGAGTAAATTTAACTATGCTGGAAAACTTATTTAAGGGAGAGCCTTTTCGGGGAGAGGATGTGTTGCAGTGGTTACCAGACTGTGATTGGGAGCTGGATATTGTGCCTCTATTGTCTCGTTTAGTCATGGAAGGACTTATTTTTATCAAAGAATAGGGAAGGTCGAATTTAGAATTTAGAATTTAGAATTTAGAATTGCGCTATATCGTTTTTATCTGATTTAACCAATATATAGATTAAATGCATAACAACTTCAAGGAGGTAAACTAATGAATACTTTTTTCTGTGCAGAGTCTTCACGCCAAGTTGGAGAAGATATTATCGGCAGTGGCACTAACTACCCAACCTATATCTTTGTTGAATGTCCTACTCCTTGGGCAGGAAATGCTTTCGAGTCTAAATCTGTTCCCCCAAATCTGCAAGCTTTAGTGGCTCAAGTGAAGCAGTCCCAGCTTCGGGTAAGATTTTTACTACTAGCCCCGAACAAATCTCAACCAACTAATGGGACAAAGGTCTTAATTTTTGCTCAGGAACAGGGAGTATTGAGCCAAGGTTACCAAAAATATGAGTACAATGTGGCAAGCATTGACCAGGTAGCAGGAGTTGTTGAACAATATTTGGCGGGGGAGAAACCAGATTGCGCACCAGAAACCAGTGAGACGCGAGATATTATGGTTTGCACCCACGGTAGCCATGATAAATGTTGTGCTCGATATGGTAATCCTTTTTACCGAGAAGCATTGGCAATGGTAGCTGAACTATCCTTGAGTAGGGTGCGGATTTGGCAAGCTAGTCATTTTGGTGGACATCGGTTTGCTCCCACAGCTATCGATTTTCCCGCTGGTAGATACTACGGTGGTTTAGATCGAGATTCCTTCAAATCAATCTTAACTAGAACCGGTGATATTGAATGTATGAACAGAGTTTATCGAGGCTGGAGCATTTTACCAACTTCGATGCAGGTTTTGGAGCGAGAGCTAATGCTCATTCATGGGTGGGATTGGTTTGACTACAAGGTTGCAGGCAAAATTATTAAACAAAGCTTCAATAATAGTACAATCAAAGCTGAGCTAACCTTCAAAACACCGGATGACTCGATCTACACTTACCAGGCAGAATTAGTCAGGGATGAAAATCAAACTGTACGACTTTATGGTTCTTGTGGTGCAATGAAGGAGTCGGAGTTTGTGAAATACTCTGTGGAAGATCTTAACCTTGTTGAGTATTGGGATTCTACGGAAAATCTCCAAATTGCTTAGGAACCCCCTGGAGACAAGGAGGACAAGGGAGACAAGGGAGACAAGGGAGACAAGGGGGACAAGGGGGACAAGGGAGACAAGGGGGACAAGGGAGACAAGGAAGACAAGGTTATCGAGATCCTGGTAGGTGCCGGCAAAGGCCGCATCGAAGACCTGGGCTTCCGGAAGAGCGAGCACGAGCAGG
>JAAHHL010000844.1 GCA_010672185.1 Caldora sp. SIO3E6
TCTCAGCTCCCTCAGCTCCCTCAGCTCCCTCAGCTTCCTCAGCTCCCTCAGCTCCCTCAGCTCTCCCTGTCTCCGCTTCTTCTAATAACAACCGTTTTAATGCCGTAGATTTACCGGAACCAGGTTTGCCTACTAATAATACGTGTTCCTCTGCATACTTCCTCAACCCCTCCAGCACTCCCAACCTCTCGATACGCTCTTTTTCTTCCTGCTTCTCCCTATCCCTCTTTTCCTGTTCAACTGTCTGCACCATTAATTTAAAATCAAACAGCAGTGGTGTTTTTTCCTGCTGCTGTTGCTGCTTTCCCACTACCTCTGTCAAGGTGTAAACTTTCCACCATCGGACATAATCGGGATTGGTGCAGATTGATTTTAGATAATTGCTCCAATCTGGCATAGGTGGTAGGTGTTAGGTGGTAGGTTGTTAGAGCGATCGCTAACTACTACATTATCTCAATAATTGCATCAATCTACCAGAGGGAAAACAGGCTGGAAGCCTGTTCCACAATTACTACATTATCTCAATAATTGCATCAATCTACCAGAGGGAAAACAGGCTGGAAGCCTGTTCCACAATTACTACATTATCTCAATAATTGCATCAACCTACCAGCAGGAAAACAGGCTGGAAGCCTGTTCCACAGGAGTAGCTAAGATAGGCTACTAGCACTTTTTTTTCTTCAAAGGAGAGGCTTTAAACCGGATTGATTAATTCGACCTTCTCCATTCTCCATTCTTTAGTGCTAAGCTGTCCCTTAAAGGTTGACTCGAATTATGCGATCGCTTACTGTTGAGAACCCCGACTTCTTGAAGAAGTCGGGGTTCTCGATGTATCAGAGACAATTTCCCGAATTAATAGGAAGTGGAAGTCCTCCAATAGCAAAATTACTACCTATGTTCCTCATCTCTACATCCCCCAATCTTTCCACCTCCAATCTGCCTCCAGCATTGGTTAGTTGATAATTTGCAAAGCCAATATTACTATCAAGGTTTACACAGAGACGACCTAAAAAGGCAGAGGGCATCATATTGAATATATTAGTTGCAGTTCCGCTGAAATCAGGAAAGACATTATCTGTTATTAAATTAGATAATACATCAACATTAATGTCTGCATTACCAACAGCAGTAGCACTAGCAAAGATTGCAATTCCTTCTTGAATATTTAGACTTATGTTGTTGCTCTCAATTGTCATATTTGTACTTCCACCAGTAGCTCTCACATTAATACCTTGCTGAGTATTAAGCTGAATAAGATTGTTGCTGATGGTAGCATTGTTTAGTTGAGATGTACCACCGTTGCCACTAGTGACCAAGGTTAAGTCTCCCTGGCTGATTTGAATCCCGTCGTCTCGATTACCGGTAATTGTATTGTTCCTAACATTGAGGCTATTAACTAAAACATCTCCTTCCAAAAAGATTCTGATACCATCACCGCGAATATCAGCAGATGTAGAATCGGCGGTATTCATCCCATTATTGGTAACTGTGTTCCCGTTGATAGTAATATCTGCGGTGGTACCGGTAACCGTGCCAGTAGGATCTCCTACAACAATGGCAATACCATCTTCAAAGTTATTACTAACTTGATTATTGTCGGAAATGGTGAGGTCAAGATTCCCCTCATCATGGATAGCTAGGATACCTTGTCCCGTGGGAAAGGAGCCATTATTAACAAAAGCACCAGAAGTATCAGTAATCGTGTTACCAGTAATCGTGACTGTATCATCAACCAAACTATCTAAGGCAATACCTTGAGAGTGGTTATTGGATATCTCGTTATTGTTGATGGTAAGGTTGAGAGTCTCGGGAGCAGTAGCAACCACAATTCCTTGTCCCGTCGGTAAATCTGATGCGATAAGGTCTGCCATTGCATCCAGAGCTGGTTGATTACTAAAATCATCAATAGCAGTAATATTAGTAAGGGCAGAAAAGTCGAGCGCTGCCAAATCGTCGGCGTTAATCACCGCTAAATTTCCTTCAGTATCAGTAATGGTGTTGTTATCAATCTGAACAGTACCGTTAATATCGGTAAGCAAAATACCCTGATTGAGGCTGCCCATTATCTCGTTATTGGAAATCGTTAGATTAACATCTCCTGAATCATTGGTAAAAGCAATTCCTTGTCCAACGGGAAAAGCAGTGGAAGCACCATCGAAGGGAATTGCTCCCTGGGTATTAGTAATATCATTATCATCGATGGTGACTTGACCGAGTAAATTAACTAAGGAAATGCCCCTGCTGGTATTATTATCTAGAGTATTACCGGCAATAGTCAGGTTGACGTTTTGTACCGTATCGTTGTTAAAAGCAATACCCTCTCCGGTAAATAGCTCACTATTATTGGGATTGGCGTTATCAACAATACCAGTAGTACCACTGGTATTGGCAATAGTATTTTTGGTAATCGCGATCGTTCCTGAGAGGTTAGCTAAGGAAACACCCTGATTGGCATTCCCTATAATCATATTATCCAAAATATTCAGGGTAACTTCTTGGGCTGTGGTGTTAACAAAGGCAATACCCTGTCCACTGGCTAGGTAACTATTATCGGGATTGGCAGTATCAATATTCCCCGCAAAACCGGTAGTACCAGTAATTTGGTTAATTGTAATGTCAATAGTACCTGTTACATCAAACAAAGCAATTCCCTGTCCCGTAGGGGGATCGGCGGCAGTAGGAGTTGCAGGGGACACACCAACGGTATCCATAATCATATTGTTGGCAATCTCGACAGTTCCGTCAACCTGTTGCAGAATAATCCCTCGATTTTGCGCTTGAGTAATTTGGTTATTGGTTAGGGTGACATTAGCCAGGTTCATTCCAGCAATACCACTGCTACCGGAATTAGTAATCTCAAATTCAGAAAGCGCGATCGCGACCGTACTATTTTCTACTAAAATTCCCTCGGCTTGGGAATCGGTAATCTGCCCTTTCGCTAAACTCAGATTTCCGGTAACACCATTGAGGGTAATACCATTAGTTGTGGAATTACTGCTATTCAGGTTACCACCAGTGAAGCTAAGATTATTAATATTGGTTCCGACTAGAGCTGGTACCCCTTCCCCTGTTAGGTTAGTGTTGGTTAAAGTAACACTTCCGGTCGTACTTGCCAATGATAGAGCGGCTCCACCGCTACTGACAACATTACTATCCTGAATCGCGATCGCGCCACTACTATTTTCGAGTAAGATACCCTCGGCAGCAGAACCACTAATCTGAACATTAGCTAAATTCAGGCTACCCGTAACATTATTGACGGCAATGCCAGCGCCACCAGTACCGCTAATCTCAAAACCAGAAAGATTAATTGCCCCAGTACTATTTTCGAGTAAGATACCCTCGGCAGCGGAACCACTAATCTGAGCATTAGCTAAATTCAGGCTACTGGTAACATTATTGACTGCAATGCCATAACGCTGAGGATTGGTGATGGTGATGGGGATAGTGCTAATATCCACTGCACCAGTGACTCCATTCAAGGTAATACCATTAGTTGTGGAATTAGTACTAGTCAGGCTACCGCCAGCGAAGGTAATGTTACTAATATTGGTTCCGACTAAAGCTGCTGAGCCATTTCCTGTCAGAGTAGTATTGGTCAGAGCAATGGTTCCTGTTGTATTTTCCAATAACAGAGCCGCTTCAGAGGAACTAGTAATATTACTATCCCGAATTGTGACAAAGCTGAGATTCCTGACTGCAATACCGGGACCACTGTTACTGGTAAGATTAAATCCCGACAGCACCGATTGATCTTCCATAGTGATCGTACCGGTAAAATTGGTTAGCTGCCCACTGTTAGAAAAAGGTAACGTTACTAAACCAAACTCCTGGGTATCAACCTGTTGCAAGACTCCTGCTGACAATAGTTGTACTAAAGCAGGAATCGTAATTGGAC
>JAAHHL010000845.1 GCA_010672185.1 Caldora sp. SIO3E6
CTGAGAATGAAGACATAATCGAAATTAAATCTTCTACTAATTCATCTTCATAACTTTTGGGCAAAGATTCTTCGACCCATTCAATCTCTACTCTATGACTCTTAAAGAACAAATCAAACAAGTTAAAGTTCAACTACATGAGGATAAATCACCCCATTGTCTAACTCGAATTCGGTTAAGCGTGATTCTTACCACCATTAGCCGTTCCATTCTTCATGACCTTTGCCCTATGATTATATCATATCATTAAGGACATTTGACCATGTAAGACCACTTTTGTCTATCATATTAATGAACTACTCAAAGCCCTATCTAAAACCTAAAACCTAAAACCTAAAACCTAACACCTAACACCTTTACTTGAGAGGGTGGTGTTTATTGAGGATTTTCTCCACTCTCGCCTCATCCAACCTGGCAGTTAATCTTTTCGCTTCGTGCAGATCCCTAGTAGTTTTTGACACACCAATTGTAGAGCCAACAGCGAAAGCTAAACCCATGCCCATATAACCTTTGACCCAGCTGTTTACAGGGAGATGTATAATGCCAATGGTTAGAGCAGCAATAGAAATAATAAAAGAAGCCCAAGCTTGAACAACCCAACCTGTACTGTGGCCTTGGTTAGCTACTGGTTGTTGCATGATTCTTCTACCTCCACTGAAATTTGTGAATTAATTGATTCTCATTATTTATAACTTCATCATAGTGATATCAGTTGAAGGGAGAGAATAGGGGATGACAGTTTTTCAAGTGGATGGGGAACAGTTCGGGTATTACAGTGGTCAATTACTATTTATCGTACCTTCTGTCTAGTTAGTCATGTGACAATTTTCAAATTGGACAGTCAAGCTGTACCTGACAATCTGTCATTACTATTTATATTTCGTAACCTAGTTAGTATAATCGGTATTTTCTTAATTTTAACCCCAGGCTTATTATAGCAAAAGGCAGAAGGCAGAAGGGAAGAGATTGACAGGTCAAGGTTTCAGCGTTTGACCTTGTCCTAACCTCCCTGGCGGTTGCTATAACTTTTGATACACATATTCTTTAAGTAAGCACTCTCGTAAATATTAAGAAAAATGTGACTAATGTATTGCAAGAGGGCTTTAATGCTTCCCAGATATCCTCTAAGATTCATTACACTAGGGACTATTTTTTCTGCCAATCTCCTTCTGTAACTCCCTGGTAAAGTGCTATACAGAATTAAGTTGTCATTAATGAATTAAACTTAAACTGACTTTTTTCTCTGTTAACAATAGCTCATGAGACTTGATCAAAGAAATTTATTCATAACTTTGGCGGTTGTTATATTGGAGACCAAGAAAATTTGATGTTTTCTTTTTTTCTATCAACCAATAAACTCACAAGTAAAAACATGAAGGGCGTTCGACAATTTTCTCGGCTAACTCCTAATCAAGAAGGAAAGCTAGGAAGTAAGTTGCAGCAGCCTTCTTCAAAGTTTGGCTCATCAACTACTGAATCAGATATCTCCCACCAGGGAAATAGATGCTCCTGGTTACAGTGGTTTTATGACCTCTCTATTTCCCACAAACAGCTAGTGGGATTGCTCCTGTCGCAAGTCATATCTATTCTCGGACTAGTAGGCATCGGGGCTTACTTGATCATTTCTGGGGGTCGCAGTCAATTGCAGAGCCAAGCCAAGTCGGAGTTAGCTGTTAGCCAACTTAGCTATAACCTCAAACTAGATCAAATGGGATTTGGTTTCCGGGGTCAATCTGATAATGCTGCTATAATTGCTGCCAGCCAAGCCTATGCTGCTGGCAAACCCTTGGAACCAGTCTTAAGCAAACAAATCCAACAAATTCTCTCTAATGAAATCACCACCAGAAATATTGAGTATGCCACTCTGGTAGGAACAGATTTGCGGATTATTGCCAATGCGAATCAAGACCGTACTGGGGAAAAGTTTAACCCGAAAAACTTGGTGAGGGAAGTATTGACTACTCATCAACAGCTCAAAACCAGTGAAATCGTTAGTTGGGCAGAACTAGCTAAAGAGTCTCCCCCTTTACCCAGTGATTTCCATGGTCAAGATGCACTAATTCGTTACACTGTTACACCAGTGATCTACTCCCCAACCCAAGAAGTGCTAGCTATTCTAGTATCTGGGGACATTGTCAATGGCAAGCCAAAAATTGTGCAGCAAACTCTTGATACCCTCAATGGTGGCTGGAGTGCTGTCTATTTGCGTCCCTCTTCAGGAGAATTTGCTTTAGCGACGGCAGTACAAAGCACAGACAACCATCAACTTGGTAAATTAGAGGAGTCCTCTCCAACTAAGTATCTATTTAATGTACCTTTACCTGATCTCTCACTCCTGAAGGCCACAATAGCAGCCAATGGTCAGCCAGTCATTAGAAGGATAACAATAGAGGGGCAAAACTATACAGCAGCAGCTAAGACTTTGTCCAATTTTGCTGGTGAACCAGTAGCAGTTTTGGTGCGGGGAACTCCAGAAATTGGACTTAATCAATTACTCAAGAATAAACTGCAATTACAACTAGTTGTGTCATTCTTGGCATTAGCAGCAAATGGGGCATTGGTGATGCTTCTGGGGCAGACAATTACTAAACCACTCAAGCAGCTAAAGCAGAAAGCCCAAGAATTCTCTGCCAGCAATTTGCAAGTGCGAGCCGAGGTATGGGCAAGGGATGAAATCGGACAACTGGCACACACTTTTAATCACATGGCTCAGAGGATTGTCTGTGCTATGGAGCAATTAGAAAATAGTATTCAGGAGCAATCGAGTCTTAATATCCAGTTGCAACATCTAAGTCAGCTTCAACAGGAGAAAAACCAACAACTCCAAACTACCTTGTACCAACTCCAGCAAGCCCAATCCCAATTGGTACAGCAAGAAAAAATGGCGAGTTTGGGACAACTCTTAGCAGGGGTAGCCCATGAAATCAACAATCCCGTCAGCTTCATTTACGGTAATATTAACCCAGCTACTGAATATGCTGAAGAGCTCCTACAGCTCATTGAACTCTATCAACACCATTACCCTCAACCCGTCACTGAAATAGCCCAACAATTAGAATTAGCTGAGCTAGATTTCATTGCCACTGATTTCCCCAAACTACTCTCTTCAATGGAGGAAGGTGCCAAGCGTATCTGTTCTCTTGTTCAGTCCCTGAAAAATTTCTCCCACAACAATCAAGAGGAAGGCAAGCTAGTAGATATTCATCAACATATCGATAGTACCTTACTTATTCTACAGCACCGACTGAAAGCAAAGTCTCGGCGGTGTGAGATTCAACTGCTCAAAGAATATGGAGAACTACCTTTAGTCTACTGTTATCCAGGTTTGCTTAGTCAAGTATTTATGAATCTGCTCTGCAATGCTATCGATGCCTTAGAAAATGGACAATACGAAGAATCCCTGATTAACGTCACGATGGGAGAGAGTAGATTCAAGAACTCCCAACTGACAACTACCAATTCACCGATGCTAGGGATTAGCACTCAAGTAATTGATGATCGTTTCCCAAAAGTAGCTATTCGCATTGTTGACAACGGCTCTGGTATACCACTATCAATTCAGGAAAGAATTTTTGACCCCTTCTTTACTACTAAGCCGGTAGGAAAGGGAACTGGTTTAGGTTTAGCCATTAGTTACCGGATTGTGGTGGAGCAGCACCAGGGAAGGTTGCACTGTAAGTCAACTCCAGGAAAAGGTACAGAGTTTGTAGTTGAGCTGCCACTAGTGCTTTGAAGGCAGGAGGCAGGAGGCAGGAGGCAGAAGGCAGAAGGCAGGAGGCAGGAGGCAGGAGGCTCTGAGGCAGGGAGGCTCTGAGGCAGGGAGGCTCTGAGGCAGGAGGCAGGAGGCAGGAGGCTCTGAGGCAGGAGGCAGGAGGCAGGAGGCTCTGA
>JAAHHL010000846.1 GCA_010672185.1 Caldora sp. SIO3E6
TGGTCTGGCTCATTTGCTAATATTAATCCTCAACCTGTGAGTGTAGAAAATAAAATCCAATTTGTGGTGGTATCTCTCAATGAGGAAAAGCAGTTGGGACTAGTAGTGGAGCACATTCTGGATATTGTGGAAGAACATATCACCATCAAAGGTCCAACGACTCAAGAAGGAGTTCAGTTTTCCGCCGTGATTCAAAACCGAATCACTGAAGTTCTTGATGTCGAGACATTAATTGGCGATAATGGATAATGGATAATTGATCATGGATAATTGATAATTGATAATGGATAATTGATAATGGATAATTGATAATGGATAATTGATAATGGATAATTGATAATGGATAATTGATAATTGATAATTGATAATTGATAATTGATAATTGATAATTGATAATTGATAATTGGTTAATTTGGTCTAAGACCTTTGCATTTATGAAGAAAATAAAAATAAAATATTTTCCTGGTTGTCAATCCTCTTTTTTCAAGGAGAGGTGATTATCCATTGTTCATTATCAATTATTGAATGCTAACAGTCAGATAATACAGACTTTTTTAATGACTAGAAAATTAGAATTCTGTACTTTTTTTCTCGATGAACTATTTTTTGGTGTTGAAGTAAAAAAGGTTCAAGAAATTATTCGCTATCAGGAGATGACGCGAGTACCCCTGGCTCCGGTAGTGGTGGGGGGATTAATCAATCTTCGAGGTGATATTGTTACCGCCATTGATTTACGAAGGCGGTTGGATTTGCCCCCTCGTTCCCAGAGTCAAGCTCCTTTCAATGTGGTTGTTCGAGTTAGTGACGAAACTATCAGTTTACTTGTAGATGAAATTGGGGATGTTTTAGAAGTAGTGGAGGAAGATTTTGAAAGACCACCAGACACTCTGACTGGTAGAGTTCGCCAATTGATTCGGGGAGCCTATAAGCTGGAAGAAAGATTATTACTTATCCTACATATCGAAAAAGTGGTCAATTTTACCTCGGTTCCTTAAAAATAAGGATTAACCAATAAACAAACAGAATATATAATCTGATAGTAGAAATAGTAATGACAAAAACTATTGCTTTTGCGAATATCAAAGGAGGTACAGGTAAAACCACAACCTGTGTCAATATTGCTGGCTACCTGGTCAAACGCGGTGACAAAAGTCAAGTGTTGGTAGTAGATTTTGACCCCCAAGCCAATGCTACATCTGGTTTGGGTATTGACGCTACTACCCTAGAATACTCAATATATGATGCAGTATTAGACCAGTGTGAAGCCTACCAGGGAGTTCCCGTTACCCAGTGCATCCTGGAAACTGATGTGGAAAACCTTCATTTACTACCTTCGGAATTGAACTTGAGTGCAATAACAATGGTGCTACAACAGACCGAAGATCGGGTTAGCATCTTAAACAGAATTCTGGAACCTGTGAGACAGTATTACGACTACATCTTGATTGATGTACCCTCAGACGCAGGTTTGTTTTTGCTCAACAGCCTATGGGCAGCAGACCAAGTCATTGTACCTCTCGATTCCAGTGTCTTTGCCCTCGAAGCCCTAGAAAACTTGAACACCTATTGTGATGATATCGAACAAATGAGGGGTCACCAGCTCAAACCATTGACCATTGTTTTGAATCGATACAGTAAATCTAGCTCATCATCTCAGAAAAAACGTCAGCCTAGTCCATCGGAAGAAATTGAGTCAGCACTCCAAGAACAGTCTTATACTGTGTTTGCGGTTCCCGAATCTTTATTGGTTTACCGCTCACAGCAAGCAGGGCTACCAGTATCCCACTTAACGAAGACGACAGGTAATCTAGGAAAAGCATATGAAGCGATCGCTAAGTCATTAGCGACTTCCAAGTAAAAAACACTCTGAAGGTAGGGGAGATGGGGAGGCGCGGAGACGCGGAGACGCGGGGACGCGGGGACGCGGAGATGGGGAGACGGCAAGAAGCGGAGACGCGGAGATGGGGAGACGCGGGGACGCGGAGACACGGAGACGGCAAGAAGCGGAGACGCGGAGATGGGGAGACGCGGGGACGCGGAGACACGGAGACGCGGAGACAATTCCCGATTTCCAATTCCCAATTCCCAATTCCTAATTCCCAATTCCCAAACAACAAACAACCAACAACAAATAACAAACAACAATTTTCAATGAATAAAGTTCGTAAACCAGGTCGTGCAGTTTTTTTCCAATCACAGGAAATAGAACAACAGCAGTCAGAAACTAAAGTAGCAGCAACCCAGTCAGCTTCCCCAAAAAACAATCCTGCTGAAGCTGACAGTGAGACAGTCGATAACCAGTCTTTGCAACAACTATTCAACGCTCTAGTTGCAGTTAGAGATGGAGAATTTTCTGTTCGTCTACCAGAAGATGACGGTTTAGGGGAAATTGCCACCGTATTTAATGAGATGCTTAGTGTTAACCAAAACTTCGCCAATGAGATGAATCGTATTAGCCAGATTGTTGGTGAAGAAGGAAGGTTGAGTGAACGAGCAACCCTAGAAGCAGTCCAAGGTTCCTGGTTAGATAGTATTGATTCTGTTAATGGGCTAATCAATAACTTAGCTAAACCGACAACAGAAGTATCACGAGTACTCACCGCAGTTGCCAGTGGTGATTTATCCCAGAAAATTGCTTTAGAGGTTGAAGGCAAAGCCCTCAAAGGGGAATTTCTCAGCATCGGTACTATAGTTAATACGATGGTAGACCAGCTCAATGGCTTTGCTGGGGAAGTTACCCGTGTGGCGCGGGAAGTTGGAACCGAAGGTAAACTGGGGGGTCAAGCGCAAGTTGAAGGAGTATCTGGCACTTGGAAAGACTTGACTGAAAGTGTCAATTTCATGGCAGCTAACCTCACTAATCAGGTAAGGAATATTGCTGATGTCGCTACTGCTGTAGCCAATGGAGATTTGTCAAGGAAAATTACCGTGGAAGCTCAAGGAGAGATTCTGGAGCTGAAAAATACCCTCAACACCATGGTAGACCAGCTCAACACTTTTGCTGGGGAAGTGACTCGTGTGGCCCAGGAAGTAGGCACCGAGGGTAAATTAGGGGGTCAGGCAAAAGTTGAAGGGGTTTCTGGGACTTGGTTAAGTCTGACCCAAAATGTCAACCTGATGGCAACTAACCTGACTGAACAGGTAAGGAATATCGCGGAGGTAACTACTGCTGTAGCTGAGGGTGATTTGTCCAAGAAGATTTCTGTCGAAGTCAAGGGAGAAATTCTAGAGTTGAAGGGCACGATTAACCAGATGGTAGATCGACTCAATGCCTTTGCTGGGGAAGTGACTCGTGTGGCACAGGAAGTAGGCACCGAGGGTAAACTAGGAGGTCAAGCGAAAGTTGAAGGGGTCTCTGGTACTTGGTTAAGTCTGACCCAAAATGTCAATTTTATGGCAGCTAATCTGACAGACCAAGTCAGGAATATTGCCGATGTCGCTACTGCTGTAGCCAATGGGGATTTGTCGAGGAAAATTACCGTGGAAGCTCAAGGAGAAATTCTGGAGCTGAAAAATACCCTCAACACTATGGTAGACCAGCTCAACGCCTTTGCTGGGGAAGTTACCCGTGTTGCCCAGGAAGTAGGCACCGAGGGCAAACTAGGGGGTCAAGCGAAAGTTGAAGGGGTCTCTGGTACTTGGCAGGATTTGACTAATAACGTCAACGCCATGGCAGCTAATCTAACTGATCAGGTGCGCAACATCACCAAAGTTGCCACCGCTGTCAGTGTCGGAGATTTGAGCCAAAAGATTACCGTTGATGCTGAAGGTGAAGTCTTGCAGCTTAAAGACACCCTCAATCAAATGATTGATAGTCTCAACAACTTTGCTGGGGAAGTGACACGGGTTGCTAAAGAAGTAGGTACTGAGGGCAAGCTGGGAA
>JAAHHL010000847.1 GCA_010672185.1 Caldora sp. SIO3E6
TTATCGCCAGTATCGCCAAAAGAAGGATAAGTCAGTGGACAACAGTTGGTGGGATAATTTGCCGGAAATGCTACAACGGCTAGCTAAAATTATGGATATTCCTGCTATCCTCAACATCCTCCAAACTCCCCAATCCCAGCCAATCCAAAATCTCATCCTTATTCCTCACCGGGACTTACACCGATTTCCCCTCCATGCTCTTTTCAATAGGGAGGAAAACGGGCAAAATTTTACCATCTCCTATCTACCTAGTGCTCAATTTAGCCTCAAGCCACCAACTGATGATAAGGATGAGCCTTCACCCCAACAGTTGCTGAGTGTCGAAGTAGCCGAGAGTGAAAATTTACCACCCTTGAGTTTTGTTGCCTTTGAAGCTGAAGCTATCACTCAGTTATTTGAAAATCCCCAACGTATTCAGGAAAAGGATGCAACCAAAGATCCGGTAGAAGTAGCTTTGGAAAATAAGCACCAGATCTTTCATTTTGCCGGACATGGCAACTACAACTTTGCTGAACCCCTAAATTCAGAACTAGCTTTAGCAAAAGATGACAAATTAACCCTTAGGGACATTTACGATAAAAAACTGGGTACTTACCAACTAGTGAGCCTTTCCGCTTGCGAAACTGCCATTACCGGCAACCAAACCATTACTACAGAATATGTCGGCTTAGTCAGTGGCTTTTTGAGCCGAGGAGTCAGCCGAGTAGTAAGTACCTTGTGGACAGTAAAATCCGCTGCTACTGCCTTGGTGATGATAGAATTTTACCGCCGGTGGCAAGCAGGAAAATCGGGAACATCGCAAAATTGCATAAACGATAGTAGTGGGAGCATCTTGCTCCCTGGAATTACCACAAGCAAGCAAACTGGAATTACCATAAGCAAGCAAACTGGAATTACCACAAGCAAGCAAACCGAAATTTCCACAAGCAAGCAAACCGAAATTTCCACAAGCAAACAAACCGAAATTTCCACAAGCAAGCAAGATGCTTGCACTACAAATTTGCCAAAAAGGGATGCTCTCGGAAAATCCGAGGTACAAGCTTTGGCAGAAGCAACCAAATGGCTGAAGAATCTAACTGTAGAGCAACTGAAGCAATGGTATCAAACCTTCCGCAACCAACTACCCCGTGAAGAAGGAAGAATTAGACCATTTTTAAAGACTGAGCTTGGCAACCTTGCTACAATGGAGCCAAACAGCAAGCCCTACGAACATCCTTACTACTGGGCAGCATTTATTATTACTGGGAAACTTTAAATTAATGAACTTACTGGATACATCCCGGAAGGGTGAAGCATTGGCGAACAAAAACCTTGATTGTACAGGCAATATACCAGCGCCAATGCTTCACCCCTACAGTCAATTATTACTTTTGCAAGAGGTCTAATGAACTTACTGGATAAAATTACCCTAAAATCTTTCCTTGCTGCTTTAGTACGTCAAGCTTGTTCCTTACCAGGGGATTTACAACAGGAAGTAAACGCGATCGCAAAAACTCTTTCTGCAAAACTTTCCCACCTTGATCTGCTTACCGAGGATTATCCCCTCTTAGAACAAGATTATCTAGCAGCTCGTGCTATTTTACAAGACGATGGCGATCGCTTACGTTCCTCCGTTGTTGAAGAAAAACCTTCCGTAGAAATCACTGATGAACAACTGCTCAATCTTGCCTCGGAAATCCTGAGTGCGAAAGATTCTGTTAGTTTTGCTAAGCAAGCTTATGCAGAATCCCCTGAATTCAGGCAACTTCTGGCTCAACTGCTACCCCAAACCAGTTCCTATACTATCAATATCCTCGACTTAATTGGGAAATACTGTATCACCACAGAAGCTGGCCAAAGGGTGTATGATTTGATTCATCCCAAATTACTGGAAGAGCAACCTGTAGAATTAGACTTTACAGGAGTGGAAATTGCTGCACCTCCTTTCTTGAATTTTGCCATTGGACAACTTCTCAAGGATATTCCGCCAGAAACCATCAACCGTCTTTTACCAAGAAAGAACCTCAACCCACTGGATGAGGAATCCCTCGAATTCATCATTGATGACTGTCAACAGTACTACTCCGACTCAGAGTTTCGTAGTAGAGTAGATCAAGTTATCTATGAATTGGCAACTGCCCCTTAATGACACTCAATGTTCAAGCTCAAGTAGTTGATATCCAGGATGATCAGCCAAAACAACAGGATAGGTTTCTTGTAGATACCAATGTCTGGTTATACTTATATTATAACCGAGTCAGCACACCTGGATATTTCTACCAAGATGATAAATATACTCCTTATATTGACAAAGCTAGATATGTTATGTCCTCTCTTTTCTACTGTGGTCTTTCCCTGGCAGAAATAGCCCACGTTGTTGAGCAAAAAGAGTGGGATGCAGATTTACCGAAATTAGAACTTAAAGATTACCGCCATAACTATCCAGCGCAAAGAGACAAAGTAGTTAGGAAAGTCAAAAATATTTGGAATAGGGTCAAACGAACTGGAATATCAGCTGACATCTCAATTAATCAAGATACCACCCAAGCAGCCTTAACTAGATTCCAAACTCAATTACTTGATGGTTATGATTTATTTATCGTTGAAGCAATGAGCAAAGCTGGAATAGATAAGATTATCACAAATGATCGTGATTTTGTCACTGTCCCTGGCATCAAAGTCTTCACTGCTAATCGGAATGCGATCGCTACTGCTAGAAGTCAAGGTAAGCTAGTGGTAAGGTAGTAAGTAGTAAGATAATCGAGTCTTACTTCAATCGCTTAGCTAGCTTTACTCAGTAGAAAGAAGAGGACTTCAGATGACAGCAGTACTTTCAGAACATATTGAAATCACTCCAGGAGTTTGTGGCGGTAAACCACGCATCGCTGGGCATCGGATTAGAGTGCAAGATATTGTTATTTGGCATGAACAAATGGCAATATCTCCTGATGAAATAGTCTCACGGCATCCTAGTATTAGTTTAGCGGATGTATACGCAGCATTAGCTTATTACCACGATCATTTTGAGGAAATAAGGAGAGCAATTCAAGAAAGTGAAGAGTTTGTACGGAAATTGCAAGCCAAAATCCCTTCCAAAGTACAGCAAAAGTTAAGAGTCAGAAATCTTGGACAAGATTAGCTTTCATCTAGACGAGCAAGTTGAACGAGCAATTGCAGAAGGCTTAAGGCGACGTAATGTTAATGTTACAACTACGCCAGAAGCAGGACTATTAGGAGCGACTGATGAAGAACAATTAGCTTTTGTTGTTGCTCAAAAAAGAGTAATTTTTACTCAAGATGATGATTTTCTAGCGATTCATCAAAGAGGTTTAGATCACTATGGTATTGTTTATTGCCATCAAAACAGTCGCTCGATTGGTGAAATAGTGCGAGGATTGGTTTTGATTTGGGAGGTACTCGACCCTTTGGAAATGCAGAATCATGTAGAGTTTATTTGAGCTGACATCAAACCCATAGATCTAAGTCGTGTGAGGGGATCATAGATGCCGATAAAATCAAGTGCTGTCATTTGGTTAAAGATCACAAATGCTGCTTTCATCGTAAACTATACATGGTTGAGACAATAGAGCAACCATACAACAAAAGCTAATTGACAAGTTATGGCATCTGAAACAATTAGAGCCGTTATCGAATTGCGTGACGTGAGCAAAACCTTTATGGAAGGGAGTGGTACTCGACTTGTCTTAAATCAGGTGAATGCAACTCTTAACCAAGGAGAATTTATTGTTCTTCTAGGTCAAAGCGGTAGTGGAAAAAGTACTCTCTTGAACCTGTTGAGTGGTATCGAAAAACCGACCACTGGTAAGGTCTTAATTAATGGATTAGCAGTTAATGAGATGAGTGAACGGAATTGTACCTTGTTCCGACGCGATCGCATT